>NZ_JAWOWF010000020.1:0-83215 GCF_033340295.1 Vibrio sp. 1401 | reverse complement strand
GCCTTGTTTGTTTTGCTTCCACTCAGCTATCGCTTCCTCATCAATCCAAAAGGTCAGAGAACCACGGTTGATTAAGGATTTATTGTACTGCTTCCAGTTAGTTGTTTTGTAACGAGGTTTAGGCATGAGGCTACG
Source organism: Vibrio sp. 1401 (assembly GCF_033340295.1). Classification (NCBI taxonomy): domain Bacteria; kingdom Pseudomonadati; phylum Pseudomonadota; class Gammaproteobacteria; order Vibrionales; family Vibrionaceae; genus Vibrio; species Vibrio sp. 1401. Next base: position 83,080 of record NZ_JAWOWF010000020.1, on the reverse strand, counting down.
ACGATTGATGGGCGTAGCCGCTCAGATCGTAGTTTCTTGATTTAGTTCCATCGAATTACGCAACAAAGCCCAATACCAATGCTAGCTCCGACGCATAACTCTTTACCTTTAAAATGAATTACTTTTTCTATTTCTTGGATATAGCGTAGTGCACATGCAGACAGAGACGTACCTGTTGTGTGTGAACGATGAATAATAATAAATTCATCTCCACCAAAGCGGCCTACCATGTCTGATTCGTCGATAATACTTGATAATCTACTAGCTACAGATTTTAACACTGCATCACCTGCCTCATGGCCATGGCTATCGTTAATATCCTTAAATAAATTTAAATCTATAAAAAACAAACTAAAACTATTCTCACTGCCTCTGAAATTACGCGTAAGCTGGATCAAATGTTTTTCTATTGCTCGACGATTGTAGATATTAGTTAAGGAGTCGTGCTCAGACAAAAATACCAAACTTTCTTTTTGACGATTTAGAACTGAAGTTTGATTCTCTACTTCTTCTTTAAGTTTTGATTTTGATATTGTTGTGTGGTTTAACAATGCCGCCATTTTATTGAAGTAACAAGACAGATTTTCAAATTCCGTGAATTGATTTTCTGAAGGGATTTTATAGTCAAAATTTGACCTGCTTAATTGTTTTATTCCATTTATAAACCTTTGAAAGCTTCTCTTGAACTTTATTTTTATATAAAAGCATAATAGCATAACAACCAGAGAGATAAAAATAATACCTGCTTGAGTGTAATAATTTAAATTTTGTAGTTTTGTAGACTTATTATTAAGTATTTTTTTATAAATATATATTATTTCATTATTCATATCCTGGGATACAATGTTTATTCTGGATTGTATGACAGGATTTGATTTATTATAATTTACGACTGAATCATAATGGCGATCTTTGTCTAGTAAATGATTATTTTCGTATTGAACTAAAAAATACAGTTCGAGATTCATTTTTTTTAGGTCTTTAGTAAGGTATAAAACATCTTCATTTTGAGATAATAATTCGTTTAATTTGTTATGAGAAATCATGAATTGTGTGAAATTGTTTTTTCCCCTATTTTGAGTGTAAGCCCAAAGATAACTACTTAATGACTCTAATGATATTTGTATGTCCATTATTTGGTTTAATTGTTTCTTGGCTTTATAATCTTCTATTTTTATGAAGCTTATGTATACTATAACGCTGATACATAGTATTACGCTTAGACTGAATAGTGATGCTAAATAGTGGTTTAACGAACGATGCATTTTAATCTAGACCATCAAAATATGAATTGATATAGTTTTCTTTAAATATTTTTCTGTAATTTGGAATCTGTCCTTCTACATAGTTTTGTTTTAATGCCCAATTAGCTTCTGATTGTAATGTAAATAATAAAGAATTCGTTAAATTTAATCGAAAGTTATAATCATCCCAACTCCAAGATATTTCTTCAACTGTTGTGTTAAGTTTTTGTGATAGTATTTTCATTGTTAAATGAGGGTTTTTATCCATCCAGTTAATTGAGTGATGAAGTGACTTTATTATTTTCATTACTTCTTGATCTGATTTTTCAATGTGTATTTCTTTTGATACAAGCAAAAAGTAAAGTTTATACACGCCAATAATTCCTATGTTCTTTACTTCTTCATTTATTCTATTCTTGGCCATAAATCCGTATGGCTCCCAAGTAGATATTGCATCGACGTTTCCTTGCATTAAATGATTTATAATAACCTGCGTTGTTGATGATATTTTTTCTACTTTTTCTAAATCAATGTCATTTACCTGTAGCAACAAGTCTAAGTAATATTCGCTAGCGCTCTTTTTTATTACACCAACCTTTTTTCCTGGTAATTTATCTATACTTTCTATGCCAGACCGCTTTTTAGTTAGCAGCTTAATATCATTCGTAGAAGATGCAAAAGAAGTGATTAATGCTAAATCTTTGTATTCAAAGCTTTTAAACATCAGTACGCTTTCAGAAAAAGTGGCGTAATTAACATGGTTTTCTAGAAGTAGGTTTGAACATTCGACCCCTCCAAAGCACATGATAAGTTCGACGTTTAAATCGTTTTCTTCAAACGCACCTATGTGCTCTGCAATGATAAAAGGGGCTGACAGAGGCGTCTTAGATATACCGATTGTTGTAGGTTTGTGGATAGCATTTGATACCGTTGTTAACTTTAAATAAGCAACTACTAATGCAGAAAGAACTAAAATTATGATAACTGTAGAAATCTGTTTTGTATCCATCAAAAACAACTCCCTTCATAATAGTAGTAATTAATCTATCAGTTAAATGAGTGTAGTTGCTTATTGGGTTGATGCTAGGAGAGGAGGGGATTTATTTGTATCGTGCCAAATTTATGAGTACCTAGGGGTAATTTCGGTAACTGGCTTAGATATAAAGAATTTATCTTTAGTTAGTTCAAGTTGTAGCAAATGACTGATTTCATAACATGATGATTTATGGAGAGATATCAACTTTTTAAGTTGAAAAATTGTACTCCATTTTTGTCATTTTTCTTTATCTCATACATTGCGTGATCGGCTTTTTGATACACTTCATTAAACGGTTGCTTTCCTTTGTTAAAGAGACAAACACCGATACTCATTCCTATCGTTACTTTATGTAAGTCTTGATTTATCGCTGGAATGATTGAATCTAAGAGTTGATTGCAAAGTTGGGATATTTCCTCTCGACTTGAATGCCAGTTTAAGATAACAAATTCATCGCCTCCTATGCGTCCAACTTGAGACTTGCTTGACGCAAGCTCTGTTAAGCTATTGGCGATATTGATGAGGAGGGTGTCGCCAGTATGATGGCCTAGCTGGTCGTTAACTGCTTTAAAATTATCTATATCAACAAACACTAAAGCAGACTGCTGAGACGGTTCGGTTTGAGGTTGATGATTAAAGTTTTCCTCAATTGCTTTTCTATTTAACAATCCAGTCAATGGATCACTCGAAGCCAACTTGGCCAGTTGCTGCTCATAACGCTTTTCTTTTGTAATATCGATATGAGTACCCATCATCCGTAGTGGTTCGCCATCAGAACCATACTCGACGATGCGCCCTCGATCGTAGACCCAGCTATCACTGCCGTCTTTATGAATCATGCGATGCACTACCTCATAAAGGTCGGTCTTGCCTGCTAGGTGATCTTCAAATGCACCCACCGCAAGATCATAATCTTCAGGGTGGAGATTGTTTTTCCACGTTTCAACCGTCGCGGTTAACTCATGGGGCTGATAACCTAGCATTTTTCCCCACTGCATATTGAATATCGTCAAAGTACCTGAAGGAATATGCTGCTCCCACAAACACAGTCCATTACTGTCGAGTGCAGCATTCAACTTTTCTTGTAGTCGCGCATTCTTCCGCTTCAGCTCTTCATTTTCTTTTTCTAAGCAGGCAATTCGAGTTAGATATTCTTCCATTTTGCGCATAATTTACGTCGTTTTCGGAGCGACAATATACGAAAAATACTTTGCAATTTCTATGATTGAGCTTGGAGATATAAATATTGAATATGCGGTAAATAATAAAGAATCGGTGATGTTACTTAAGAGCAGTAAAGTAAATGCTTGGAAAACAAAGAAGGAAATAGGGGGTAAGCGAGGGGCTCTCCTGGTGCAAAGTCTTAAATGGAGGCCTTTGCACCGGGACTACTGAGGGTTAGCGGTTTAGTGCACCACAACGCTCAGGTTGGTATGTGATATCGACAATTTCAATTGTCTTCACTTGATTATTTGGCATTGGCCAGTCAAGTTTTTGGCCGACAGACAAACCGATCAGTGCGCTGCCTACGGGTGCAAAAATAGAGATATCATCACTGCTTTTCAGTTCAGAAGGGTAAACCAGTGTCTTTGTCATGGTTCTATCTTCACCTGAAAATTTAAACTCTACAGTCGAGTTCATCGTGACCACGTTATCTGGCATTTGTTCTGGCTCAAGAACTGTTGCTCGGTCGAGCTCTGCTTCTAATTCCACAAGCTCCGCTGCGATGTTTGGCATTTTATCCAACAAAGCCGTGATTCGGTTCATATCTAAGCTTGAGATGTAGATAGAATTGTTTTCTGACATTTTATGACTCCCAAATAAAAGGCCGCCTCACAAAAATGGGACGGCACTCTATATGTCAATTACGGTATCAATCATATGGACGCTATTCCATATGAACTAAACCTGATTTTAGTCTTTATAGTGCGACTTAGCTAGTAAAAAATTTTTGTTGTGAAGCTTGATTTTTCTAAATCTTTCAATCACTTCAGATATTGTTCTCTGATCACCTTGAAACGGTGAAGTCAAGTGAGTGCGTCGTTTAGAAGCAAAGCAGGATTTATCGTAGGTGTGCTCGGTTTCGATGGTCAGCCTAACTTCATAAAAGCAAAACGGTATAGTCCGTTGCTAGCATGGCTTCGGTTATCTCAGTTTGTTAAAACTACCAATATCCGTTAATAAATTACTTTTTATTTCGCAATAGTCAGATAAATACGTTCATCTACCCCTTTAGGGTAGTTTGAAATTGTAATTGATTTACATCATGTATTAATTTTCTTTCACAATTAACAATGAGCTCAGTGATAAGAACCTAACCCTTAGGAATTATAATGAGCAAGTTGAAGCTAGTAGTCATCGGTAACGGTATGGTAGGGCACCGTTATATTGAAGACTTAGTCGAGAAAGCTGATATGTCTAATATGGACATTACGGTTTTCTGTGAAGAACCTCGTGTCGCATACGACCGTGTGCACCTTTCCTCTTACTTTTCTCACCATACTGCAGATGAACTTTCTTTAGTGAAAGAAGGCTTCTACGAGAAACACGGTATTAACATGCTGATCGGCGAACGCGCGATTAACATCAACCGTGAAAACCGCATTGTTTACTCAAGCACTGGCCGAGAAGTTCAATACGACAAGCTGATTCTTGCTACTGGCTCATTCCCATTTGTTCCACCTATCAAAGGTCACGAAAGCAAAGACTGTTTTGTTTACCGTACTATCGAAGATCTTAAAGCGATCGAAGCGTGTGCGAAGAAGAGCAAATCAGGCGTTGTTGTCGGTGGTGGTCTGCTAGGCCTTGAAGCAGCAGGCGCACTGAAAGCACTGGGTGTAGAAACGCACGTTGTTGAGTTCGCGCCAAAGCTAATGGCTGAGCAACTTGACCTGGCTGGTGGTAACCAACTTCGTCAAAAGATCGAGCGTATGGGCGTGAACGTTCACACCAGCAAAAACACGCTTGAGATTGCGGCAGAAGGCACAAACGCACGCAACGTTATGCGTTTTGCTGACGGTTCAGAGCTAGAAACAGACTTCATCGTATTCTCTGCAGGTATTCGCCCACAAGACAAACTAGCACGCCAAATGGAGCTAGAAGTGGCACCTCGTGGCGGTGTTGCTATCAACGACCATTGTCAGACTTCTGATGAGAACATCTACGCTATCGGTGAGTGTGCGTCTTGGAACGAAATGTTCTACGGCCTTGTTGCTCCTGGCTACAAGATGGCGACCGTTGCTGTTGACCACCTACTAGGTAACACAGAAAGCAAATTCGAAGGCGCTGACATGTCTGCGAAGCTGAAACTTCTTGGCGTGAAAGTAGGCTCTATCGGTGACGCGAACGGTCGTACTGAAGGGTGTAAGAGTTACGTTTACCAGAACGAAGAGCAAGAAGTTTACAAACGTCTTGTCGTTTCTGAAGACAACAAGAAACTGCTTGGCGCGGTTATGGTTGGCGATACGTCTGACTACGGCGACCTGCTTCAACTTATGTTGAACGAAATCGACCTACCAGAACACCCGGATGCGTTGATCCTTCCTGCACACGCAGGCGCTGAGAAACCAGCACTAGGTGCAGACGCTCTACCAGAAAGCGCAGTGATCTGTTCTTGTTTCGACGTGACAAAAGGCAAGGTCGCACAAGCGGTCGCTAATGGTCACCACACGTTGGGCGACATCAAAGCCGTGACGGGCGCGGGTACAGGCTGTGGTGGTTGTATTCCTCTAGTGACCTCTGTTCTAAATGCTGAGCTTGCTAAATCTGGTATCGAAGTGAAGAACGACGTGTGTGAGCACTTTGCATACTCACGCCAAGAGCTGTTCCACCTAATCCGCATTGAAGAGATCAAAACGTTTGATGAGCTTCTAGAGAAATACGGCAAAGGTTACGGCTGTGAAGTTTGTAAACCACTGGCTGGTTCTATCTTGGCTTCTTGCTGGGGTGAGCACATTCTTAAGCCACAACTGGTTAAGCTGCACGACACGAACGATAACTTCCTAGGTAACATCCAAAAAGACGGTACTTACTCTGTTATCCCACGTATGGCGGGTGGCGAAGTAACACCTCAAGCACTGAGTGCACTAGCGAACGTTGCAGCAGAATACAACCTATACACCAAAGTAACCGGTGCTCAACGTATTGGTCTGTTTGGTGCTCAAAAAGACGATCTTCCAGAGATCTGGCGCAAGCTTATCGACGCTGGTTTCGAAACAGGTCAAGCGTACGCAAAAGCACTTCGTATGGCGAAGACATGTGTGGGCTCAACTTGGTGTCGTTACGGCGTTCAAGACTCTGTTGGTCTGGGTTCTTACATCGAGAACCGTTACAAAGGCATTCGTACACCTCATAAGATGAAGTTCGGTGTTTCTGGTTGTACTCGTGAGTGTGCGGAAGCACAAGGTAAAGACCTTGGCATCATCGCGACTGACGCAGGTTGGAACATGTACGTATGTGGTAACGGCGGCATGAAACCTCGTCACGCAGACCTACTTGCAAGTGACCTAGATAAAGAAACACTAATCAAGTACATCGACCGCTTCATGATGTTCTACATCCGTACTGCTGCGCCACTACAACGCACATCAGTTTGGATGGAAAACATGGAAGGTGGCGTTGACTACCTACGCGAAGTGATTGTTAACGACAAGCTTGGTATCAACGCTCAACTAGAGGCAGACGTAGCGAAGCTTGTAGACGAGTACGAGTGTGAGTGGACTGCGACCATCAACGACGAATCACAACTGACTCGTTTCGCGCACTTCATCAACTCTGACAAGCGCGATGAAAACGTCGTGTTTGTACAAGAGCGTGAACAGCACCGCCCAGCAACCTTCACGGAAAAACACCCTGAAGCGAAAGGCGACATCCTACACGTAGCGATCACTGAAGCATAAGGGAAGGTTGATTATGTCATTTGAAAAGATTTGCCAAATCAGCGACATCGTACCGGGCACGGGTGTTTGTGCACTGGTTGATGGTCAGCAAGTTGCGGTATTCCGCCCAACACAAGCAGAAGAAGTGCTGGCGATCAGCAACACAGACCCGTTCTTCCAATCAAACGTGCTTTCTCGCGGTTTGATCTGTGAGCACCAAGGCGAGCTTTGGGTGGCTAGCCCACTTAAGAAGCAACGCTTTAACCTGACAACAGGTGCGTGCATGGAAGACGAGCGTTTTAGCGTGAAAGCGTACAAAACCCGCGTAACAAACGGCGAAGTAGAAATCTCTGCGTAAGCTTGGTTTTCATTCCCTCCTCTTAGGGGAGGGAATGAACTGAAACCTAGATTTAATAGACAAAGGCTTTCCAAGCATCAACTCAGGGGAACAGGGAAGCGAGGTGTTGTAGACAGCGTTCAGGTGTCAACGGGAAGCCTTTCTCTATTAAATCTTTAACTTTTTAACTTTCAATTTTGGATAAGGACACATTCATGTCTACTGATTTTAAGCCTGCAGAATTCGTGCAAACCATGATCAATGTTGGTGAAGCGAAAACCAATACAAGCACGCGAGATCTTCTGCTTCGCGGTACGATGGCTGGCGTTATTCTTTCGCTTGCGGTGGTGGTTGCTATTACCGCGATTGTACAAACGGGTATCGGCCTTGTAGGTGCACTTGTTTTCCCCGTTGGTTTCGTAATTCTAAGTGTGATGGGTTATGACCTAGTAACCGGTGTTTTTGGTCTAGCGCCTCTGGCTAAGTTTGCGAACCGTCCGGGCATCACTTGGGGTCGTATCTTCCGTTGTTGGGGTCTTGTAGGCTTGGGTAACCTTATCGGTTCTCTGATCGTTGCTTACCTAGTGGCTATCTCTCTAACAGGTAACTTCTCTCTAGAACTGAACGCAGTAGCGAAGAAATTTGTCGCTGTTTCTACCGCGCGTAGCCTTGGTTTTGAAAACATGGGTATGGACGGATGGATCACGTGTTTCGTACGCGGCATCTTCTGTAACCTAATGGTGTGTCTTGGCGTTATCGGCAACATGACAGCACGTTCAGTGTCTGGTCGTGTAGCAATGATGTGGTTCCCAATCTTCATCTTCTTTGCGCTAGTATTTGAACACACCGTAGTAAACATGTTCCTATTCCCACTAGGTATGATTCTAGGTGCGGATTTTGGTATCGCGACTTGGTTGAACTTCAACCTTATTCCAACCATTCTAGGTAATATTGTCGGTGGTCTCGTAATGACTTGTATTCCACTGTACCTAACTCACGCAAAAACAGCGCCTTCTATCAACGTAGTTGAAGAAGAAGTAAAAACAGAGCCTGCAATCGCAAAATAAACCGCTTTTATCTGGCCCTACCTATGGTAGGTAGGGCTGTTCAACTCATTTAACTTTCGATAAGTATTGTATTGATTTAACTATAAAAAGTAATAACTCCTTGGGGTGATTTTAACCTTGAGTTAATGACTTGAGTGTTACTTTTTATGTCCAAATTTTCGATAGGCGTTGATATGACAACTGTTAACTCATCTTTAAACAGCGGCTTTGTTTCTCTTGTTGGTGCAGGTCCAGGTGATCCTGATTTGCTCACAGTAAAAGGCTTAAAAGCCATTCAAGCGGCTGAAGTTGTGGTGTACGACCGATTGGTGTCGAAAGACATTCTTGAATTGGCTCACGCATCAGCAGAGATGATCTACGTAGGTAAAAAATTAGACTTTCACTGTGTGCCTCAAGATCAAATCAACCAAATCTTGGTGCAGAAAGCGCAAGAAGGTAAACGCGTTGTGCGCCTAAAAGGTGGGGACTCATTTATCTTTGGCCGTGGTGGTGAAGAGCTAGAAGAGCTAGCCGAATTTGGCATCAAATACGAAGTGGTTCCTGGTATTACGGCGGCGGCGGGTGCAACGGCATACGCTGGTATTCCATTAACGCACCGTGACTATGCTCAAAGTGTTCAATTTATCACTGGTCATGTACAAAAAGATGGGTGTGAGATTGAATGGCATTCACTAGCGCAATCCAACAACACACTTGTGTTCTATATGGGGTTGAAGCAAAGCGGCCATATTATGGATAAGCTGATCACTCATGGGTTAGATCCTGAGATGTCATGCGCCATTATTGAAAACGGTACGCGCCCAGAGCAGCGCGTGTTCCAAGGAAAGTTGAACGAGCTATCGATCATGGCAGAGCAAGCCGTGAGCCCAGCATTGATTGTGGTTGGCAGCGTGACTCAACTTCACAACAAGTTGGATTGGTTCGCAAAGTAATACTGCCCAGAAGTGACTATATTTTACAGGGGCTTTGTTGCCTCTGCATTTCTTGCTTACGCATAGGCATTTGATCAATGAGGTTGTTGATAAACGGCCAGTCTGTTTCTGCGCCCCAACGGTGCTTTTCTAGACCATCTTTACCAAGCAAAATAGCAGTATGAGAACCTTTTTCGACCGCATAAAGACGAGCTAGCATTTTTAGGTCGAACTCTTCTTTAAGCCAAGCAGGAAAGGTATAACCTTGTTCTGTAATGACCAGTGTGACGACATCTCTGTCTTCCAACTCACACTCATTCATAAGTGTTTCTAGCAAGAATTGTTTGACGTATTCATCATTTTCCGGCGCAAAGTAGAGCACACTTCTATGTGGCCAGTATTTGGAGTGCGCTGGATAACCAAATGCTGTCGATGACAAGATACAAGAAAGCAGTATCACTAGTAACTTTCCGCCCATGACAGTTCCCCTAGAAACCCAAATAACTTTTTATACGTTAAGTTTAGTGGAATTGGCTCATTGTGCTTTTTCCAAAACTGGCATAGGGTAGGCAGCAAATAAATTGAGCGTAGAAATAGATGAGTTCGGAAAGCAAACAAAAAATCGCCATTTTGGTTGATGTACAGAATGTGTATTACACCTGTCGCGAAGCGTATCGAAGCAATTTTGATTACAACCAGTTTTGGTATGTCGCCACACAAGGGAAAGAGGTGGTAAGTGCTCGTGCTTATGCCATCGCGAGTAACGATCCAAAACAACGTCAGTTTCATCACATTTTACGCGGTGTTGGATTTGAGGTGATGCTTAAACCCTACATCCAGCGTCGTGATGGCAGCTCGAAAGGCGATTGGGATGTGGGTATTACTCTCGATGCAATTGAAATTGCTCCCGAAGTTGAGGAAGTGATTCTAGTTTCGGGAGATGGAGACTTTAGTCTGCTAGTAGAGAGAATTCAGCAGCGCTTCAATAAAACGGTGACCGTTTATGGTGTACCTAAACTTACATCTCAAACTCTGATTGATTGTGCCGACAATTTTGTCGCGATTGATGACGATTTCTTGCTGTAGTTAATAGTGCAATAAAGAAAGGCGAGTCACTCAGGCTGTACGAAAACGTACAATGACTCGCCTCTAATTTATCGTTGATTTGGCTAGTTACGAAGGAATGATCATTTGCCCTAGCAAGTAACCCAAGCAACACGCACCAATCACGCCGATTAAGCCCACAGACATGAATGAGTGGTTGAAGTACCACTTACCAATCTTAGTTGTGCCCGAGGTATCGAAGTTCACAGTCGCGATATCTGAAGGGTAGTTGGGAATAAAGAAGTAGCCATATACCGCTGGCATCAAGCCGATAAGCAGCGCAGGTTCCAAACCTAAGCCGAGACCAACAGGTAGCATCATGCGAGCCGTTGCAGCTTGAGAGTTCACCACAACCGACACGATGAATAACGCAAGCGCGAATGTCCAAGGGTAGTTGGTTACCATCTCTACGATGCCGGATTTAAATTGAGGCATAGCGTACTGGAAGTAGGTATCTGACATCCATGCAATACCGAAGATAGCAATCGCCGCCACCATACCAGATTTAAATACCACCCCATTTGGTACGTCACGCGGGTCAGTTTTGGTCGCAAGCAAAATGATACCGCCGAAGCAGAGCATCATCATTTGAATCACAACCGCCATGCTGATTGGCTTCGAGCCATCTACGATGGTACGAATGTCTGGCCACATCGCGATAACGACGATAACCAAGATCGATGCAATGAACAGCAATACAGAGTTACGAGCACTTGTTGGTAGTACTTCATCAAGAGACGTTGCAGTTGTGTTGAGGATTTTTTCTCTCCACACAGGATCTTTCAAACGCTCTTGGTATTCTTCATCGTCGTCTAGTTCTTTACCACGCTTTAGGCTGTAAAGTGACATCAACAACGTACCGAATAAGGTTGCAGGTACAGTAACGAGCAGAATTGAGAGCAGAGTGATCTCGTGTTGAATATCAGAGAGTTGCGCCAAGTAGTAAACTACGGCCGCTGAAATTGGCGAGGCTGTGATTGCGATTTGAGAGGCGACAGAAGCGGCAGCCATAGGACGCTCTGGACGAATGCCGTTTTTAAGCGCAACGTCGCCAATGATTGGCATGATAGAGTAAACCGCGTGACCTGTACCAAGTAGGAAGGTCATAAAGTAAGTCACGAACGGAGCAATAAGGGTGACGCGTTTTGGGTTCTTACGAAGCACACGCTCGGCAACTTGCAGCATGTATTTCAAACCGCCAGCGGCTTCAAGAATGGAAGCACATGTTACCACCGCTAAAATGATCAACATGACGGTGACAGGAGGAGAGGTTGGCGGCATCTTAAAGATGAAGACTTCAATCACCAAGCCAATTCCGGATACGACCCCAAGGCCTATACCACCATAACGTGAGCCGATATACAGCATCACGAGCAAAAATAGAAACTCAAGATACAACATGTGGATTTCCTTATTCAAAACAGAGGGCTACATAGCCAAATTACCTCTTTGTATTGTCTCGATATTCAGAAAGAAAATACTTCATGTTGTTCACAATCCGCTGGATAAGAAACAGCAATATTCAATTATTGGCAATAACTCACGCTACACAGGTGAACTGTTAACACAGTTTTATCAGGGTGTTTTTATGCTGTGTATTTTTGCGATCATGTGAGCGTTAAATGCGAAGAGGTTTAAGAGTTTGTTGCTATTCATCGCATACGTAACCAGACCTTACAGTTTCACAGAACGCGGAAATACAGTCATAGCTAACCCTAAGAGTGTTTCTTTGTTATGAAAACGCAAAGGATAATAGTTTGCATTGCGATTAGTGCTTGGGTATAAAGGTGTCAGAATGAATACAACTACAATAAGCCATCATGTCTGAGCAATTTTTCCCGCAACTGTTTCAAACTTCGAGTGAGATAACACCTTACCTACACGGTGATATCGGCGAGATAGGGCAAGAAGCTATCCATATCGAAAATGATATCAACCCGATCATCCAAGGCCTTTACCAGCAAATCTCGGAGGCTCATCCGGAAGCGGGAAAAGCATATTGGTTGACAAGAACGTGGGATTTACTTTGTTGGCAGCCAGTTTATGTCGCATTCATCTCTATTTACGGTTACCACACGTTGCCAAACATTCGCGAGATAGCGCAGCACCTCAAACCTTGTTTTGTTTCTGGGTACCGATTCTCCGACGAAGCGCATATACATGGCGAGCCAGAGGCGTTGATAAAAGAGGCGGGGCGTCAAATCCGAGAACTGTTCGACTTCTATCAACAAGAGATGAGTCAATGGACACGCATTCGTCCTGGCTTCACCCATCAATTGATGTCGGACGGAATCATGGCTTGTTTAATTCGTCTCCAACAGCGCTTTCCGCAAATGACTAACTCGACACTTCAGGAGCATGCGGTCTTGTGGCTAAGCGCAATGGGTTTGGATGTTGATAATAGCCGCTCACTTCATGAGACGGAATCTGATCAGCCGCTAAAGTTAGTAAGAAAAAGTTGTTGTTTAGTCTATAAGTGTGAAGGCAGAAAGCTTTGTGCAGATTGTCCTCGTTTAGAGGAAAATCGACAGCTTATGAGCAAGAAGGTTCTTAATTAACATTTATTTAACTTGTGTAACAGTGCTCGATTTGAGAGTGAGAATAAGTATCATTGCATGCTCTTGTTGACAACAAAAAGATAAATACAATGATGAAAAGGACGTTTTCTTTCAATCTCATCGTACTTGCGATGAGCAGTGGATACGCAGTTAGCTCAATAGCAGCAGAAGATCTTCAACAAACATCGACTCCGAGCGATGAGCAATTGGTTGTTGTAGGCAGTGTGATGCCGAAATCGATCTCCGATATTCCAGGAACGGTTTGGTTTGTTGGCCAAGAAGAGATTGCTCAGCAATATCGTGCGGGCAAGACACTGGGTGATATTCTTTCTGCAACCATCCCTTCTTTAGACGTCGGCACCGGTGGTCGAACTAACTATGGTCAGAACCTTCGCGGTAGAGCAATGTTGGTAATGATTGATGGTGTCTCGTTACAGTCTTCTCGCCCGATTAGTCGTCAGTTAGATGCAATAGACCCATTCAACATCGAGCGAATTGAAGTACTATCTGGTGCAACCTCCATTTATGGTGCAGGCGCTACTGGTGGTGTTATTAACATTATCACCAAGAAAGCGTACTCGGATGACTTGTCGTTTGAATCCTACGTGAGTGGCACTACAGGCTTTAATAGCAGCGATGACTTTGATTACAAACTCGCTCAGTCTATCTCGGGTGGTAATGAGCGAATTACCGCTAGAGGTTCGGTTGTGTACACCGAGACACAAGGTGCATTTGACGCAAATGGCGACATTGTCACCCCAGACATTTCACAGGGCTCTTTGCAGTATAATTCAACGCTCGATGTTATGGGATCGACCGAGATTCAAATCTCCGATGCCAGCAAGTTAAACCTTGTCGCACAATACTATGACAGCCAGCAAGATTCGCCATACGGTTTGTACATTGTTAACAATAAATTTGTTGATGTACGAGAGGGGTTCGATTCCGACCGTGAACATGGTACAGAGCGAGTTCTCTTAAGTGCGAACTACGCTCACGACAGCGTATTCGGTCATCAACTGATAGGCGAGTTATCTTACCGTAGTGAAGACCAAACCTTTACTCCTTATTACCAAAGTGCCTCTCAACAAAAAACAGAAGTTTTTGCTGGGCGCTTAGCGTTAGCTAAAAGCTGGGAGTCATTCAAACTTGTTTATGGTGTCGATGCGTACTTAGACCGTTTTGAAAGTAACCAGGCTCTGTTCGATCCAACCATTGCGAACAGCTCTGGGAACTTAATTAATCGAACCTATGCCGAAGTGGGGCGTTACCCAGATGTTGATGTGGCGTCTTACGCAATGTTTGTCCAAGGGGATTACCAAATCAATCAAGATTGGTCAGTACAAGCAGGCTACCGCTACCAATACATGGACAATAAGATTGATGATTTTGTTGCCTATAGTATACAAAAGAAGATCGCATCGGGTAATGGTGTATCAGCGGATGCGGTACCAGGTGGCAGCACTGACTACTCTGTGAGCTTATTTAATTTGGGCACCATTTATCAGCTTAACGATGAATCTCAGCTTTGGGCGAACTTCTCTCAAGGTTTCGAACTCGCTGATCCTGCAAAGTACTACGGCCAAGGTAGCTACGATGCCGCGGATGCAAATGGTCACTACGCGTTGAACAATAGCATTAACGTATCTGACTCAAAAATGTCGGGCATCAAAACGGACAGCTATGAAATTGGTTACCGATTAGATACGGATACTGTCGCACTGCAAGCGGCGGGTTACTACTCGGTGTCGGATAACTCAATCAAGTATGACAAGAAGACGCTCCTAATCACCAATGTTGATGACGAGCAACGTGTATACGGTGCCGAAGCAAACATTAACTACTGGGTAAACCGTGATATTTTGTTAGGTGCATCAGGTCACTATGTGGTTTCTGAGCTGAAAACCAACGGTAAGTGGGAAGATCTAAGTGCGGGTAAAGCAAGTACATCAAAAGCGAACGCGTGGGCGGCTTACTATCAGGATGGCTATTCACTACGTCTACAAAGCCAGACGATGTTTGATTACGAAGATGACGCAAACAACAAACTAGATGGATACACTACGTTTGATCTTCTTGGTAACGTAACACTACCTATCGGGCAGTTAGGTTTTGGTATTCAAAACCTATTTGACGAAGACTACACAACCGCTTGGGGACAACGTGCGCAGATTCTTTATGCAGCACACTACGATGCAGCAGCGTACGACTACAAAGGAAGAGGTCGCACATTCACACTGAACTACAGTGTTGAATACTAAAGCTAACTCGCTCCAAATATCAAAAAAGCCGCTTGAAGCGGCTTTTCTTTTAGGCTTGATCTGTCTGCGCTGTGTCTACAACGTTTTCCGTGTGTTCTGAAGCTTGGTTTTGTTCTTCAGCTTCCATTTTCGCGCGTTCAGCTTTGGAGATATAACGCGGCTTATTGCTCTTATGTAGCTTAGCGTTATGCTTCTTCTGCTTCGCTTTCAAGATCTGATTGATTTTCTTCTTGCGGTTCATGGTGGTGGTCCTTTAATTTAGCGAGGCAGGATAGTTACTTTTTTATCAAGTTACAACTAAATAAGCGCCGGTATCGGTCGCAAAATTCAAGTACGTTCCTATGTCCAATCATCTATCGCGTTTTAATGGAGCCCAAATGAAAACACTGTACACCGAACGTTTGATACTGCGTCTTGTGAGTGTAAATGATGCACCATTTATACTAGAACTTTATAACCGCCCAGACTTCTACCGTTTTGTCGGAGACAAACAAATTCGTACCGAATATGAAGCGGCGCGTTACATAAAAGAAAACATGCTACGCATGCAAAAAATTAGAGGCGTGAGTTTACTCGTTGTAGAGAAGAAAGAAGATGGACAACCCATCGGGATTTGTGGGTTGGTTAAACGTGACACATTACAACACTATGATCTCGGATATGGATTTTTACCTTCCGCTTATGGCTTCGGCTACGGAACGGAGTCTGCAACCGCAGTGCTGGAATACGCTAGAGAGGAAATGAAACTCGATAATTTGGTTGCCATCACCAACAATGACAATATTCGTAGTATAAGTTTGCTCAAAAAACTGGGCTTTGAGTTTGAACGAGTTGAGCAGCAATATGATAATGGCCGCACGTTAGAACTTTACACAATGATGTTGTGATTTTTGGATAGCGCATGAGCGATATTTTACTTGGCAAACTCGCCACTGAATTTAAGACAGTAAAAGCCATGGTAGAGGTTTACTGTCATGACCATCATGGAACAAAACGTGACTTATGCTCAGAATGTCATGAGCTGCTTGAATACGCAGAAGTGCGCCTCGACCGCTGTCCTTATGGAGAGAATAAACCGACGTGTAATAAATGTCCGATTCACTGCTACAAACCAGAGCCGAAAGAACAAATGCGTTTGGTCATGCGTTACTCTGGCCCCAGAATGTTACTGAAACATCCCATCTTGGCGGTTCGTCATTTGCTTCATGAAAAGCGAATGGTACCGGAAAAGCCTGCAGCGAACGCGTCAAACCGTCACAAGCGTTTATCTAAACAAAAATGCGAAGAATAAAAAAACGAGGGCGACATGCCCTCGTTTTCGTTGAGTAGAAGCGGCGTGGTTAGAGGCCAGCGGCCATACGCTGCTTGGTTTTGCTCGCAGCAAGTAGCATGTATACGCCAGTCGCAACCAAAGCGGCAAACAAGTAGCCTAGCAAGCCGTGTTCTTGGCCCATAAATTTATCAGCGACAACAGGACCAGCAACAGAGCCGATGCTGTAGCTAAACAGCATGACTTGTGTCGCAGAGACAATAAAGCGTTCATCAAGTCCTTCGCAACCTAAGTTGATTGCAATCGGGTACAAGGCAAAAGTAGCTGCACCTAAAAAGAATAATGCAGCAGCCAATACCACGGCTGACGAGGAAATAAAGGTCATACCGATCGAAAAAATACCCAAAATACAGAAAAACGCCATTAGCACTGTGCGGCTCATGTATTTGTTTAACGCGGTCACCATTGGTTGAACTAGCATGCCACCTAGAATCACTAGCGCCATCAATGTACCAATGTCTTGATGGCTAATTTTACGGTTAGTTAACTCAACTGGCATTAATCCGTAGATCGCGCCTAAGGTCAAACCTGAAACAACACAACCAATAATTGCTGCATGGTTTAGTTTGGCAATTTGCTTAAATGATAAAGCGGTTGATTCATGGCTGTTTGGCTGCTCACACTCAATGAACATTAGCACCAGCATCGCCATTAAGATCAACGTCGTGATCGCAATAAACGGAACGCCGCCACTTACGCCAAGCACGCCAATACCAAACTGGCCTAATGCTGAACCACCATAAAGCGATAGCATGTACAAGCTCAAACGTCTCGCACGCGATGCTTCGTCTCCAGACATTAGCCAAGATTCAACAATGACAAAAACACCAGCAACCGCGATACCCGCAATAAAGCGAGCGGCAAGCCACATCAATCCGTTAGCAAACACGGGTAGTGTGACGATAGTTAGCGAAAATACGGCCAAGCAACCAATAAACGCGTTACGGTGACCAACTTGACGTACGATACGTTCAATAAAAATAGCACCGGTTAATAAGCCGCCATAAAACACACTCGCCAACCAACTCGCGTAATCTGCTGAGATGTTGTATTCACCGAGCATGAGAGGGATCAAGCTCATTAAATAGCCCGAAGCCACCGCATAAAGAGACAGTGCGACGACTGGAACTGTAACTCGTGGTGATGCTGCAGGAACGACTGTGTTTTCCACTGTTTTGCGCCTATAAGTTAAATGAAATCTAAGGGTTATTCGGCGCGAATATGAGGCTAATAGTTAGGCAAGTAAAATGATAAATTTAAGTCGTTTCGATAAATAATATTTGTTAACTAGATAGGTTGATAAGTTGCATAAAAACGCCAACCTACAAACAAGGTTGGCGTGGAAGATTATTTAGTAAGTGCTTGATTTAACCATTGATCGAATTGAGTTTTAGGTAACGCACCATTGATCATATCAACGCGTTGACCATTCTTGAAAACCATAATGGTAGGAATACTGCGAATACCAAATTGCGTCGCAAGTTGTTGTTGAGCTTCGGTATCAATCTTAACAAAACGAGCCGTTCCGGCTTGCTCATGAGCAACATCAGAGAAAACAGGAGCAAAACCAACGCACGGGTTGCACCATGGGGCCCAAAAATCTACTACAACAGGCATATCACTTTGTAATAGAGCAGAAAAGTTATCTTGTGTACCTTCGATAGGCGAGCCGTCTAAAAGTGCACTTTTACATTTACCGCAAGTTGCAGATTCGGCAACGCGCTCATTAGGGACACGATTTAGACCGCCGCACGAAGGGCAGCGAGTTTTAAACGATGACATGACTTCTTCCTTTATTACGTATTGATGAAAACATGACTTACCAGTCAGCCTCATTATTTGTATACTTATTTTTTAACCTGCCGAAATAACGCAGCGCAGGTTTGTATTTGAGCCTAAGGTTCTAAGAAATTTTATTAAAATACAACAATAAATAGGTCTGCGATGACAAATTACTACGCTGAAATTACAGGTTGGGGGAAATGTGTTCCGCCAGCCGTGCTCTCTAACGATGATCTTAGCACTTTCCTCGATACTTCCGATGAGTGGATTCGTACCCGCACTGGTATCGAAAACCGCCGTATTAGTCATGTAAACACGTCAGACATGGCGACCGTTGCTGCTAAACATGCATTAGCTCGAGCAGGCGTCGATGCAACAGACGTGGATTTAATCATTGTGGCGACTTGTTCACCAGATTCATTGATTCCAAATATCGCGTCTAAGGTACAGCAGAACCTAGGTATTCGTGCAGCCGCTGCCTTTGACTTAAATGCCGCATGTACGGGATTTGTCTATGGCCTAGAAACGGGCACACGTTTGATTCAATCAGGTAACTATCGTAACGCGATCATTATTGGTGCGGAAAGATTGTCTTTCTACATCGATTGGGCAATGCGAGATACCGCTGTTCTATTTGGTGATGGTGCGGGCGCCGTTGTGTTATCAAGAACGGAAAAAGAAACGGGTTTACTACAGTCTCAAATCGGTTGTGACGCAAAAGGCCGAGATATTCTGTCCGTACCAAAGTTTGGTACTTGTATGGATCGCTTTGCGGAAGACAACGGTTACTGGGATTTCAACTTTGTAGGACAAGAAATTTTCAAACGTGCAGTAAAAGGCATGGGGCTAGCTGCGAAAACCGTACTGAAAGCATCACAGTTAACGACGGAACAAATCGATGTTGTGATTCCGCATCAAGCGAATATTCGTATTATTCAAACCTTGTGTGACCTGTCTGGAATTCCACACGACAAAGCGTTTGTTAACATTCAAAACTATGGCAATACTTCAGCTGCGACGGTGCCAATTGCATTGTGTGAAGCGGTAGAGCAAGGTCGAGTTAACCCAGGTGATAATATGCTTCTTGCTGCATTTGGTGCAGGTTTGACATGGGGTGCGGCAGTATTGAAATGGGGTGACCGCGTAACGCCAGTTTCTGAAAGTGATGCGGTTCTGCCTGAGTGTGAGCAATCCGCGTTAGAATTACTTGAGCGTGCCATTAAGCTGTGTAACGAACGCCGTCGCGACGAGGTGTAACGGACACTCTGCAAACATAAGATGAGTAAGGGAGCGCGAGGCTCCCTTATTTGATGATGCGTTCTACAGCTAACCTGAAAAATATCTTAAGCCATAAAGCCCAGGTTTGAATGAGTAAAATTACGGATGTTCGGGAAGACGTATTCCAGTGCAGCGTTATCACTCACGCCCATCCACTGTGCTAGTGTTGAACCAACTTGATCAGCGGCAATTTTGGGTATGAGTCGGCCTTGAGAGTAATCATCGTTTCCGCCCAGTATTAGTTCCGGCCATGTACCGATAGGTTGTTTCCCATTTACCGCGCCTCCAATTAATAGTTGATGGCCACCCCAGCCATGATCGGTACCATTTCCGTTGCTCATCATCCGTCGACCGAAGTCAGACATAGTGAAAGAGGTAACTTGCTTGTTTAGCCCTAACCGTTCGACCGCACGATACATTGCTAAAAGGTTTGTCGCGAGATCCTCAAGTAACACTGGATGACGTGCCAATTGCGAATCGTGTAGGTCATACCCAGAGTGTTTAACGAAAAAGACTTGTCGTTGCTGCTTCAGGACATCTTGGCTTGCTATCAATTTGTACACGGTTTGCATCTGCTTGCCGAGCGTCGATGACGTAAACAGCGGCTCGTCAGCAATGTGGTTGAGTTGCTCGCTCAGTACACTACTCATTACCATCGACTCATCAACCATCAAATTAAAATGACCATTAAATGGATTGTCAGTTTGATGAGAGAGAAGGCGGTCATAGATACCTTTGTATAAAGGGCTATCAATCGCGGTAAGCTGAACTGCGCGATCTTTTTTCAGGACGGTTTGGCGGTGTTCCATTGCCCGTAACCAAAGCGAGTTGCCATGCACACTGTATAGCGGTGTTATTTCTGATTCAGAGTTTAATACATCCAACATTCTGCCAGCCCAACCAAGATTTTTAGACTCGCTCATTCCACCAAGTAACCAAGCGTCTGTTTGAGAATTATGAGAAAACAGTTGCTCGGGAAGTGATGCTTCACCTTGCTCAATAGCTTGTTTGGTGACGGGATGGTTGAGAATGCCACTATTGAGCACGATGCTGGCATCGCCTTGTTCGAAAACGGAAGTCAACGCATTTAACTTTGGGTGTAAGCCGAGCTTCACTGGGTGATTTGAGCTATCGACAGCACTCAAATTGATAGGGAGTATGTCTTCTTTGGCGACAGAGAGTGGCCCTCTGACTTTGGAATATTGATGATAGTGCGCCTCCGATAATGGCAGTACGGTGTTGAACGCATCGTTTCCGCCAGCTAAATACACACATATTAATGCTCGAAAGTCATTGGATGGCGCTGCGAGAGAGTAACCTGGCAGACTAAGAGAGGCTAGTGCGCCCATTGATAGCGTGCTTTGTATAAAATGTCGTCGTGAAATATCCATAATTCACTCCTAATCCTGAATATAGAATTCGTCGCCAGAAATGGCGGTAAATATCACTAGAGCAAGTTTTGTTGTTGGCACATAGTCCCCACGATAATCATTCAGGGCGGTGAGCATGAGCTCTTTCAATTCAGCAGAAGCCGTTCCAGCAAAGAAACGCTCGTTAACCAATTCGACTAAGGCACGGTGATTGTCCAGAAGAAGATAAAACTCGTTAAGATCGAAGTGGTAGGAATCACCACCTCCTCTACGAGTGCTGGTTAACATATAGTTGACCAAATCGGTATAAACAGACCAATTGAGAAGTTCATACTCTGGAGAGTTAATACCAGACTCCGTAAACTCGTTAGACGGCTGATAGTCTGGAGAGTAAAAATTAAACACGGAAGGAGAACGAAGCGGCCCTTGATTAGCGATGTTCATCATCGTTGTTGCGTCTTCGTAACGTGATCCTTTAACCGTAAAACCTGATGCTCGATGAAAATTAGTCAGGACCAGTATCGGTTCTTTCACTTTTATAGGCGGGGTATCCGTCATCCCTAATGCTTCAGGGTCGAGCAATATGGCTCGAACAACGGCGGTTAGATCGCCTTTTTCTCCTTCCCCATTGTTGTTAAATATCGTAGCAACACGCGCGACGTACTCTGGGCTTGGATTTGAACTGACCAAACGTTGGATAAGTAACTTTGAAACAAATGGAGCAACATTTGGGTGAGACATCAACATATCAATCACTTTTGAAAGCTCTTCTTGTGCGGTTAGACCCGGTGGGATCACGTTCCCTAGAAATCGCTTCTCGCCGGTGTCGTGTCTTTGACTGATAACTCGCATCGGTTTCACGAATGCGATGTCGGAATTTTTCCATCCAGTTAATGCTCGCGCGAGCTCTTGAATATCAGTTTGATTGTACGTGGGGATAGGTTTGCCTGTTGCGTGGTTTAGCTTTTTACTGCCATCTAAATTGAGTTCATACAAACCGATAGTAAATAACTGCATTAACTCTCGAGCAAAGTTCTCATCGGGAAGCGTTCCTGTCGCACTATTTTCTTTTGCACTACCGAGCATAGACAAATAGCTCCCCATGACTGGATGGATGGAAACGTCATACAACAGGTCTCGGTAGTTGCCAAACGCATGCTCAACCAACAGATCGTAGTAATTCACTAACCCTGTAGGTTTGCTGGAAAGAACGCCGCCATAACGAGAAACGACTACGATCTGACTCAATGCATAAGCCGTTCGCTGCCTAAGCTGATCTTCAGCAGTAACAACAATTTGATACCAAGCATTTTCTCGGTTTGACTGTAGGCCTTTAGAAAAAGGCGTTTGATAAAGTGGTTGATGGTAGGTTGCTGGCAGGTTGATTTGTTTCTGTATCCAATCCTCTAACCCGTTTTCCCTAACCTCATTAATTAACGCAGGTGTTGGTCCAAAAGAGGTTTGATAGAGAAAACGCGCAACGGTTTGATCGGATGGGGATTGCTGTATTTGTGCTGATACATTAGACACATGGCTCAGCAATAAGATAGCCAATCCTAGTACCCAAGCAGAGATTTTATTTAGCTTCTGACGTCTCATAGTTAACTCGCTTACCCGAAGTAACGATTTAAGTCCATTTAACGGGAGTTATTAAGCTCTTTTGAGCTGTTTAGTAAATTTATGAAAATCAAGCAGCTGCATAGGCGAGTATAGTAGCTATAAGTGGTGAACAAAAAACTCAAACGATGAATTTGGTACTATAGTGCTAGAAGTTTTTGATGCTATTTTTTCTAAGATACTGATATTAAATATGGCCAATGAAGAGTAACAAGCAGAGATATCGCAATGGATATAGAAGGGGGACAGCTAAAGTACGGTTAACAAGAGATTGGTATGTTTGTTAAGGCTTAAGTTAGTTTCAAGAAATTATTGAGCCAATAAATAAAGTCCATTGGTTTGCACAAGAGAAAACCACACGGATGTTCTCTTGTACAAAGCAACAAAGGTTATTTTCGGGCAAGCTTATGGTGAGCACGAGAAAAGTGATCGGCACAAAATGCGCCCACAATCGAGAGTTCGCCAGCCAGACAAAGCGAAGCTGCGACTTCGGCTAACGCTTTCGCATTGCCGTTGCCGTGCAAACCCAAAATATCCAAACATGCTTTTTGCGTTGGAAGGCCAGTACCACCGCCAACCGTTCCCACCATGATGTTTGGCAAGGTCACGCACGCGTACAAGTTGCCTTGAGCGTCCACATCCATACGAGTGATACCAATGGCAGACTCTGCAACGCAAGCGGCATCTTGACCACAAGCAATGTAAAGCGCGGCAAGGGCATTTGCGTAATGCGCGTTGACGCCAATTGTCCCGCTGAGTAAACCACCCACCGTGGTCATTTTGCCAAATTGAACCATAGACTCCGGCGTCGTATGCAGATATTTTTCCACCAACTCAGCAGGAATGGTCACTTCGGCGGATACTTTCTTACCGCGTACCGAGCGCAGTGTGTGTGCGTTTGGTTTTTTGTCGCCTGATAAGTTGCCATCCAAGAATGCTTGAGTTGGTTTGATTGGGCTGGTCGCCAAAATATGATGGAACACTTCGTTTGTTGCGATGGTCACCATGTTTTGTCCGGAAGCGTCACCAGTCACGTATTCAAAGACCAAATAAACATGGTTTCCTTCGATATTTACATTGATGTCTTTGAGTTTGCCATGTGAGGTGGTGGATTCCGCAATTTGACGAAATACGTCAAACTGGGTCACAACCCAACTGACGAACTGGCCGGCGTCAGCAAGGTGATTAAAGGCGAATACTGGTGTTCGGCTCACCCCTTCACTTAGTAACAATGCGCTCGCGCCACCAGCGGCGGTGATAAGATTTCCGCCACGGTTGTAGGAAGCGACTAACGCGGCTTCTGTCGTTGCGAGCGGAACCAAAAAGTCATCGTTCGCATACAAGCCGTTGACGCGCAAAGGGCCTGCAATGCCGACCGGCACATTAACAGTACCAATGAAGTGCTCGATGTTGTTGGAGTAAGCATCGCAATGTGACTGCGTGAAAGGATCAAGGAGATGATCTTTATTGGTCACGTGTTCCAATACTTGCCAACGGCGCGCCAAATGCTTATCCGACAGGCCAGGGCTTAAGCAGAGACGTTTCTCTGGCTTGTGAAACTTCGGTTCTAATGCCGATTGAATCTTACTGCTGGTTTCGATATCGGAAAGGGCGGAGCTTTGAACAGGGTTATCTTGGTTTAACTTCGGCATACAAACGTTAACTGAAAAATCGAACCAGAGATTGTAGTGATTGAGGCTTTGATTACAACGTTGATTATACGTTTTGCAACAAATACCACTGTGCAAGCGCCTTTATTATCCAAGTGATTTGATATTGGAGCGACGAATTTACCGGACATAAATGGGTTTTGACAATGAATGTTGCAGTAAATGGCAGATCCGGGAGGTTATGCCTCTTAGAGAAACTGGCCTGTAGGTGTTTGGATTCGACAAGGTGTAAGCATGAGTGCCTTAAAAGCGGAATGGTTCAATCTATGAAAGGAATAAATTGTCTAACCCAGTCCCTTGGGTCAGACGTTAGTTTGAATCAGTTATTCAAAAACTAGTTGAAGGCGCGAGCCACACGTCCCGCACTTTGAATACGGTAATGACCAACGTAAGCAGGAACAAATACAGATTGTCCTTTCGAGGCAGTTAACGTCTCACCGTTATCACTGATGAGTGTCAGGTCGGCATCAATCGCCATCAAAATCTCTGCGCTATTGGCATCAACCACTTCATTGTTCGGTTGGTTAAGAATGCTGAAACTAAAGTCTGCCACTGGAACGGGGTAAAGGCTCTGGCAACCATTGGCATTGGGTTTTAGGACAAGGCTGTGAAACGGCTTAGGCACAAAGTCTGTGCATTTAACCAGTTCTTCAACATCCATATGTTTCTGCGTGAGTCCTGCACGCAAAACGTTATCTGAGTTCGCCATGATCTCTAATCCCGTACCTTTAATGTAAGCGTGTGGCGTTCTTGCGCTCAGGAACATGGCTTCGCCAGGTTGCAGCGTGATGACATTCAACAGTAATGGCGCAAACAAGCCGACATCGCCAGGGTATTGAGTGGATAGATCCAAGATGAGCTGGAAAACGTCGTTGTTAGTACCTTGCTCTGATTGGTCTGAAGCTTGGGCAAGAAGCTGTTTCAGTGCACGCTCTTTTGTTTCGCCTTCCATGGTCAGAATGTGCACAAAGAAATCGCGTAAACCTTGTGAGTTGATTTCGCGTTTGAATGCATCTAGCGGTGTGCGTAGCTCATTGATATCGCAAAGGCCAAATGCCTCAATAATCTCGTCATACGAACGAAAACCGTTCATGGCTTGGTAACTTGTCAGCGCGTACACCAACTCAGGTTTATGGTTTGGATCCTTGTAGTTACGATGGCTTGCGTTTAGTGGGATCCCGGCACTTTGTTCTTTTTCGAAGCCTATTTCGGCATCTTGTTTGCTTGGGTGAACTTGAATCGACAGTGCATGTTCGGCCGCTAAGATCTTAAACAGAAAGGGCAGGTCGCCAAATTTCGCTGCGGTTTCTGCTGATAAGTAAGCGGGTTGGTTTTGTTTGATCAGTTCAGACAAAGGCAGCGTGTTTTGCTCAACCTGAACTTCAGAGCAGCCGTTTGGGTGAGTACCCATCCATACTTCTGCTTGAGGCTCATTCGTTTCGTTAGAAAAGCCAAACAAATCGTGAATAGAAGAGGTGCTTCCCCAGGCGTAGTTTTGGATTTTGTTGTTCATTTGAAAGAAGCTATGCGATGAAATAGTGTTCAAATTCATGAATTTTTCCCATAGTTAACCCTCCGAACTGAATCGGAAGAAAAATTGAGCAGAGATACGTTAAATAAGGAGGGCGAGCGCGGTTAGGTCACTCGCCAATTTGCCCTAAGGGCGATAAGTCGATTTACAACCGAGGCTTTGGTTCGAGTGGTTTTCGTGATGGCTGCGCTTGCAAAAATGGCAGCAACAAAAGGCCAATGACGGCTGCACAAACTGAAATGGTGATGAAGAAACCCGTCCAATGATATTCTTCAAGAATTAACGCCAGTGGATAACCAGACAATGCTGCGCCCATGTAGGCGAACAAGCCCACGAATCCTGTTGCCGCGCCGGCAGAATCTTTGTGAGAGCACTCCGCCGCCGCCATACCGATCAGCATTTGTGGTCCAAAAACAAAGAAGCCGATGGAGAACAATCCCGCCGCTTGGAATGCAAAGTTGGTCAGAGGCATCAGCCAAAGCGCAGAGACAGATAAGAAAATCCCAATCGCGAACAGCAAGTTCATTGGCCCACGGTTACCGCCAAAGAGTTTGTCTGAGCCCCAACCCGCAACCAATGAACCAACAAAACCGCCGATTTCAAACATAGACAGAGCAGCGTTGGCGTTAATCAGGCTATAGTGATGCTGCTCGGTCAAGTACAGGTTTCCCCAGTCATTGATTGCGGTACGAACGATGTAAACCAACACATAACTGAACGCGAGCAGCCAGATGTATTTGTTGTTAAATACGTACGATTTCAGAATTTCGCGGTAGGTGAGGCCACGTCCGTAATTTTCTTGCGCAAGTTCTAGCGCGTCGTTGCGCCATTGGCCGACACTTGGTAAACCCATTGTTGTGGGTTTGTCGCGCAATCGCCAACAAACGAATAGACCGAGTAATACACCGATGATGCCGGGTAGAATAAAACCTTCACGCCAGCTGTAGTGCAACGTTAAATAGCCCACCAAAATAGGGATCAGCGCGCCACCAACGTTGTGTGCGGTGTTCCAAATCGCCCATAAGAAGCCACGCTCGGAACGTGAATACCAAGTCGTTAACAGCTTGGAGCATGAAGGCCAGCCCCAGCCTTGGAACCACGCGTTTAAGATCCACAGAGTAATGAAAGCCGCGAGTGAGCTAGAAAAGCCGAACGCGATGTTGACCAGACCTGTCGCAATCAATCCTAATCCCATGAAATAACGAGGATTAGAGCGATCCGAAATCGTGCCAGAAATAAACTTCGAGCAGCCGTAGGTGATGTAGAAAAGCGTACCGATAAGACCCAAATCGCCTTTATCTAAGCCAAGATCGGTAATCATCGCTGGTGCGGCGTAGTTAAAGGTCTTACGGGTAAAGTAGAAACCTGCGTAGCCGATGTACATCCCCAACATAATGTGCAAACGCCAATGGCGGTAACGCTGGTCGATTTGCTCGTTGCTTAGACTCGGTTGAGTAAATTTAGGTGAACGTAAAAATCCAAACATCTTGAGTTACACCTTAGGTAAAGTAATGCTGATTTGTGTGCCAGTCACTTGATCGCTGGTGGAGTAGATAACCATTTTTCCACCTAACGCGTGCACACGCTCTTGCATGCCGCGAACGCCCATGCCTTTCATACTCTCCTGAACTTTGAAACCGACACCATCATCGTGAATCATCAATGACATCGCCGTTTCTCCAATTGTCAGTTCAATATTGATCAACTGCGCTTCTGCGTACTTGGCTGCGTTATTCAATGACTCTTGGCATAAACGGAATAGGGTGACTTTGAGCGTGTCACTCAAGTTGGTGTAATCGCCTTGCCAGTTCAGTTGAACAGTCGTTCCGTGATTGGCAAATTCCATCTCTCGCGTCAGTTGCTCGACGGATTCTTTCAAGTCCAAATCATCCAGCATTTTTGGTCTTAGCTTGCTTAACAGTCGCTTAGTGGTGTCGTACACGTTGAGGGAAAGCCCTTCGATCATGTCGGCGCAACCCACGCGTGTTTCTGTGTTATTTACCCGCTTAATGATGTTGGCTTGTGTGCGGATTGCCGTGATGTTCTGGCCGATTTCGTCATGTAGCTCGCGCGCAATATCGCGTCTTACCGATTCTTCCGCTTTGATAAGCTGGCGAGACAAATTCTGATTGCGTGCAAGTTCGCCGCGCAGTTTGTGATTGAGGTCTTTTTGTTTCTGAACCCCTAAGCCGAGCATAATGCCGGTGATGGTTTGCGCCGAGAGAGATAATAACAAATCGGTGATTTCTAGATTTGATACGCCGCTGCGAGCCGCAATCAGAGCAATGCTGTTGAGCATGGTGGCGAGCAGGGCTCCTTGCCAGCCGTAACGAAGTGCCAACACGATGATTGGGATAGCCATACAAAATGGCGCAAATCGTTTTAGCTCTTCAGGTAAACTGGTTTGCACCAAAATACTGCCGATCAAAAGCAGCGCATAAAGCACGATATGACGCACCTGAAATACAACGGCATTACTAAGTAGGAGAGAGCTAAGCGGAGACCAACGACTTTGGAACAAATAGCTCCACAACAGGTAGCACATAGGCACCACGAGCAAGCCTCCAGAAATGCTAGCCAGCCATACCATGTAAACAGAAGGCACGTGAAATCCGACCGCCATTACGTTGATGAAGGCGGTAATGATGATCACAATGCCCATGACGGCTAAGTGGCGGTTTTGGTCACCGTAGTAGTATTTTTTCGCAATCAGAGTGACCGGGATACTGGCAATGCTCGCAATCAGCACGGTAAGCCACTGCGGTTGACCCAGTAAGATCGCAAGTGCGATGGAAAGCCCCCACTCTGAAAGATAAATCGTTGGCCAATAAGCGGTGCGAGTGTGTAGGGCGACACCTAATCGTAAAGCGAAAGGAAACAATAAGATCGCCAGCTCGGGATCATTGACAAAGTAATAGGCAATCACCCATAAGCAGAACCAGGCGCAAGCCATAACAAAAAGTCCGCAAATGGTGGTAACAGCATAAGCTCGCATTAAAAGGACTCTTGAGAAAATAGTTTGGCGAGCTCAACGTTGTTTTTCACGCCGAGTTTGTCGATGGCATTCGCACGATGAACATGCACAGTCTTGTGGCTCAAGCCAAGCTCTGCCGCGACAGACTTTACATCCAACCCAGTGGCAAGTAGCTGACATACCTCGTTTTCACGTTTTGTCAGTTGGCATAGAGAGGTGGTGTTGTCGCTAGGCGTTGCAAGTTTAAGTGCAATATCTGATGTGAGGTAACAGCCGCCAGAAGCACTGGTTCTCACAGCTTGAATAAGTTCGTCTGGGCTACAGCGTTTACTAAGATAGCCTTTTGCACCTAGCTTTAGTGATTTTTCCACCATCGCAGGGGAGTCATGCACGCTAAGCATCACGCAGGCAATGCCAGTTGGTATTTCGCTGAGAAAGTTTAAGCCGCTTTCATCTGGCATGGAAATATCTAGGATGACGACGTGTGGGTGTACCGCAGGCAACCCTTTTCGCGCTTCGGCGACAGAGCCGAATTCACCAACAACGGTAATATCACTTTCTAAATTTAATAATTGTGCGAAACCTGAACGCACGATGACGTGATCATCAACTAGAGCAACATGAATCATTATTACAACCAAATAGAGCAGACGACTAACAACAATAAGCTCCAACAGGAGCTAATAGAAAAATCTTTAATGATACTGAATTGAGCCATGCTTTTTAATGATCTTGCGCGCTTTACCGAAGTAAAGCGCGCAGAGAAGTTAGGCTTGGTTTTGTGCAAGTTGAAGCTTCTTCGCGTGTCGAATCTTCTTCTCTTCCGCGATAGCGACGAAAGCAAGCAAAACAATACAAATCATGGCGGAGGTATCTAGGGCTGCGAAGGTACCTTTCCAGCCTGTTAAACCGAAGATTGGTGTACCGTCTGCAATCATACCGAGACCAAGTTTCGCGAAGCTGTCACCGATTAGGTAAGCGAATGTACCTTTCACACCGTCAGCCACACTGATTGCTTTTTTAGGAACAAAACCAACCGCGGCAACACCGATAAGAAGTTGCGGACCAAACACCAAGAAACCAAGTACGAATAGAGATGACAAGTACATGAATTCATTTGTTGCGTGTTGGTAGAACTCAAGCGATACGATGATCAAACCAAGAGACACACAAGCAACCAATGCGCGGCGACCGTTTGCTAGGTCAGATAAGTAACCCCACATCAAAGTACCCACAAGCGCACCGACTTCGAACAGAGTAAAGCCAGAGATTGCCGTTTCTTTTGACAGACCAAGCTCTTGGTACGCGTATACCGTTGACCATTGGTCGATACCAATACGCACGATGTAAAGGAAGATGTTGGCAAAGCAAAGTAGCCAGATAACTTTGTTTTTAAGAACGTATTCAACAAAGATTTCTTTTTTGGTCATCTGGTTTTCTTCAGCGGCGGTGTCTTCTTCACTCACTGCTTCATCGAAAAGTTCTTCTACTTTACCTAGACCGTAAGCTTCTGGTGAGTCGCTACCAAAGCGCATACCGATAAAACCAACGATGATCGCGATGATAGAAGGGAACACGAACATGCCGATTACGTGTCCGTCGAATAGGTAGTTGGCACCGAAAAGAGCAACACCCGCTGCGCCCGCACCACCAACGTTGTGTGACATGTTCCACAAGCCTAGGTAAGAGCCGCGTTTGTTACGAGGTGTCCATTTTGTAATGGTTGAGTAACTAGAAGGGCCACCAGTACTTTGGAAGAAACCACTCAGAGCGTAGAAAGCCACCATCAAGAACAGGCTTGCACTACCGCCGCCCATGCTGAAGCTGAAACCAAGCATTGCAAGACCAGAAAGGATCAGCATAAAAGGGAGGAATTGCTTGGTGTTCTTACCGTCAGCGTAGTAAGACACAACGGTTTTACCGATGCCGTATGTGATGGAGAAGCCAAGGCCAATAAGACCTAGGTCTGTCATGCTCAAACCGTAAGTTGAGATCATGTCGTTTTGCGCGACATTGAAGTTCTTACGAATCAAGTACATGGTTAGGTAGCCGATAAATACGACCAAGTAAGATTGGATGAACGGTTTAAACCACATCTTTCTTCTAACTTCGACAGGAAGATCGAGGGTCGGCTTCCGCACCTGTTCGAGGAATTTTAACATGATGAACTCTCTTGTAATTGTTTTAGAAACACAACGGCGGCCGTTATGCGCTCTTGTTACCTTTGACTGAGCGGAATTCTAGAGAGTGGTTTTGTAAGGCACATGAGATGGTTGCCTAGATCGGCTAGGAAAAATTCCTAGAAATGCCTAGGAAGGCGGAAAAGCGTGAAAAGAGTCACACAAAATCCTTACTAATTTATGGGTTTTTGACAGGGTTCTTATCGGGTTGGAAAGCGTTCAAATGCAAGCAGGTTAATATACGCAAGCTTAGTGCTGACAAGGGGTGAGCACGTTTGGTTGGAGAGAATAGTGTCTTGTCGCTAAGTATCAATTGGGAACGAGAAGCAAACAACAGAGACCCAGAGGTCTCCGTTAGAAATATTAGGAATTCGATTAGGTTGACGTGTTAAGGCGCGGGGCTGTATAGACGCGGCGAGCCGTGTTTTGGCAAGTGAATTAGGTTCAAATGGTTTCTTCTTGCCCATTCGACAGTTAACGCTGTAGGCGCAGATAAGCAAACCAGAGTGGGGATACGCGCGCGAACGGCTTTGTGGATCAACTCCAAGCTGCAACGGCTTGTCATGATTGCGAAGCCACTTTGAGGCTCGATGTGATTGTTGGTCAATGCGCCAATCAACTTATCTAGCGCGTTGTGACGGCCGATGTCCTCTCGGCACAACTTGATGTTGCCTTGTAAATCTGCAAATAAAGCGGCGTGTAACGCGCCAGATTCACGTGCGGCTTCTTGATGCAGTGCGACTTTGTCTCGCAGCCCTTCGAATACATCGGAGCGCGGAGGAAGAGACGGTGTTAGCGGTGCCAAATCAGGCAAAGCTTGTTCCAGAGCCTCTACACCACAAATGCCGCATCCGGTTGTGCCGGCAAGATTTCGGCGCTGTGTTTTTAGCGCCCAGAAAGCGCGGTTGCTGATTTCCACTTCCGCATAGTGAGATTCGTGATCGCCACCAATTTCAATGTCTTTAATCTCTTTGAAATCGTGGACGATGCCTGTGCTTAGGCTAAATCCTTTCACGAAGTCTTCCAGATGGCCTGGCGTCACCATCATGACCGCTTGGCTAATGCCGTTATAGCTGATAGCTAAGGCGGATTCACTCGCCAGCGACATTTGTTGCACTGGGCGGCCATCAATCAATTCTCGGTAATTGAACGCACTTGGTTGAGGTGGTGCTTGATTGAAATCGGACAGTTCAAAATAAGATTGAGTAGTACATCTCATGAAATCACCTCATAAGCCGTTATGTATGCCAAACATTGACGTGTGGGTTGTTGTTATCGATTGAATATGTTTTTTGCTTCTGCGAAGCACTGATCGGTTAGCGCGGAGAAGGGTTCTTGTTTTCGCTTTAACAAACCTAGTGGGGCGTGAACGGCGGCTTCTTCGATAGGGATAATGCGAAGCGTATCGTTCAACTCTTCTAATCCACAGTTCAGCGGCATAATGGCGCAACAAAGGCCACTGGTTACTGCTTGGATCAAGTGAAAGGTGGAGTTACTTTCAATGACGGTTTGCGGAACTAGCCCTTTACTCACAAAGCTAAGATCAATTGAGTGGCGATAGTGCATACCCTTCGAAAGCAGCCCTAGCGGAATGTTATTGAGTGACTCCCACAACACTTCAGATTCGGCAAAATCAAAATGACGCTCATCGAATAAAACGCCAAGTTTGGTCGAGTCGAGCTCGATAACATCGAAGTAAGCGGTGTTAACTTGATCGACATAACACATCCCCAAATCTAGTTGATTGCGATTGAGTTGGTCTATGATCTGTTCGGTCGTCATGGAGAGTATTTGAAAGCGTAACTCAGGGAACTGGTGAGCTAATGGTTTGAGCAATTGCATCGGGTTTTGGCTGGCGAGTGGCACCATTCCAAGCCGAAGAGAGCCGACCAACTGACCACGGCAGTTGGCGGCTTCAGCTTGCAATCCATCATGAGCGGCTAAGACGGTTTTTGCCCAAGCTAAAATGCGTTCTCCTGCTTCAGTAAACCCTTCAAATCGTTGACTTCTTTGGATTAATTCGAGATCGAGTTCTTCCTCTAAGCTTCGGATTCTCATGGACAAGGTAGGCTGCGTAATGTGGCACAATGCGGCGGCTTGACCAAAGTGTTTGGTCTGTTCAAGTGCGATGAGATATTTAAGTTGTTTGATATCCATAATGGCTTGTTAACCTTGCGTTGTGAGTCACATGTACGGGGGGAACTCCCTAAAAAGGGCACAGCACTACCGTACTTTTTAAGCGCTGGAGCGTTTTAACTGGGGAATGGAAAACCAAAACCAAGTCAAGAATAAAACCACACTCAAAATTGATCTGAATCAAGGCTATTCCTGATATTAATTAGGGTCAAATTTAAAGTATCTATAGTGTGATAGATATTATCTATTATCAAGAGGGCCGATTTTATTGAGTTCGTTAAGCGAACTAGGTGGAATCTGATGGGAAAACGATTAACCTCATAAATTGTATTGATTAAAAATGTGACGACCGTCAGTGGAAAAATTCGTCATAGATTTTGTTTATCACTCGGTCAGGATTATCAATTGGACGCATATTGAATAACGACTTAATCTTTGATTTAGATCAAGGCGCAACAATGCGAATTGAATCTAACAGTCTTAGAAACAGTAGGCGGGTATCCGATATCAAGAATCTAGATAAGTAAACGCTCGGACAAGCGAGAGCATGTTGAGTGGTTACTTATTTGGATTAAAAAATACATGGATTAGAAACTAAGCCCTTCAATACTTCCGCATTATCTCAATAAATAACGCGCTTGTTTTCACGGGCACCCTGCTTGCTGGTATATCTGCGAGGAGTAAAGTCGTGAGCCAAAAAGAACAAATAAAAACATACAAAGGTCCAGCTGGTGGTTGGGGTGCACTGAAAGCCGTAACCAGAAGTTGGTGGGGCAGTGAAAATGCAGTTAAAAACATTCGCACCATGCTCAAAACCAACCAAAATGGCGGTTTCGACTGCCCGGGATGTGCATGGGGTGAGTCGCCAGATAGTGGTAAAGTCAATTTTTGTGAGAATGGCGCGAAAGCAGTAAACTGGGAAGCGACCAATCGTCTGGTTGATCCTGAGTTTTTTGCCAATCACAGCGTTTCTTCTCTCTCAACGCAAACCGATTACTGGTTGGAATACCAAGGCCGTATCACGCACCCAATGCGATACGATGCTGAATCCGATCACTATGTGCCAGTCTCTTGGGATGAGGCTTTTGCACTTGTCGCGAAACATCTCAATCAATTGGATTCACCACACCAAGCTGAGTTTTATACCTCTGGTCGTGCAAGCAACGAAGCGGCGTTTTTGTATCAGCTATTTGTGCGCGCATTCGGTACCAATAACTTTCCAGATTGTTCCAACATGTGCCACGAAGCCAGTGCTATCGGGATGAAAGACACCATTGGCGTTGGTAAAGGCACAGTGATCTTTGATGATTTTGAAGAAGCTGATGCGATTTTCGTGATTGGTCAAAACCCGGGCACGAACCACCCACGAATGCTTGAACCTCTGCGCGAAGCGGTGAAACGTGGTGCACAGGTTATCTGTCTAAACCCGCTGAAAGAGCGCGGATTAGAGCGTTTCCAAAACCCACAAATGCCGATTGAGATGTTGAGTAATGGCTCAGAGCCTACAAACACGGCGTACCTGCGTCCTGCTTTGGGCGGAGACATGGCAGTATTTCGTGGCATCGCGAAATTCTTGTTGCAATGGGAACGCGAGGCATTGCAAAACGGTGGAAAAGCGGTATTTGATCGTGAATTCATCAAGCAACACACAACAGGTATTGATGAGTATTTGGCTGAAGTGGACGCAACCTCTTGGGAACACATCGCGGAACAATCGGGTCTTGATTTAAGTGAAATCGAGATGGTGGCGAGCATGTATCGACGTGCAGAACGTGTGATCATGTGTTGGGCGATGGGGTTGACTCAGCATCGTCACTCTGTACCAACCATTAAAGAAGTCGCAAACGTGCAAATGTTACGAGGTAACGTTGGTAAGCCGGGCGCGGGTCTTTCACCAGTACGTGGTCACAGTAACGTTCAGGGCGACCGTACGATGGGCATTGATGAAAAACCTTCAGATCTGTTGTTGGATCGCATTGAAAGTCGATTTAACTTTGCCGTCCCGCGCGGTGAAGGCCACAACACTGTGCAAGCCATTAAAGCGATGGAAGAAGGGCAAGCGAAAGTATTTATCGGTTTGGGCGGTAACTTTGCACAAGCAACGCCAGACACAGAACGTACGCACAACGCGATGCGAAACTGTAATTTAACCGTACACATTTCGACGAAGTTAAATCGTTCTCACCTTGTCACAGGTAAAGATGCGCTTATTCTTCCGTGCTTAGGCCGTACCGAGATTGATCAGCAAGCAACTGGCCCACAAGGCGTGACGGTTGAAGATACTTTCAGCATGGTGCATATCTCATTTGGTCAGCTAAAACCGCGTTCGGAGCATTTGCGTTCAGAACCAGCGATTATTGCCGGTATTGCCAATGCTACACTCGGGGCAAAACCAATTGATTGGTTGTGGGCGATTGAAGATTACGACCGTATTCGCGATTTGATTGCCGACACGATTCCGGGCTTTACCGACTTTAACCATAAGCTTAAACACCCGGGTGGATTCCACTTGGTAAACCCAGCTGCTGAGCGTCGATGGAATACACCAAGCGGCAAAGCACAGTTCAGCTCTAGCGAGTTGCCGAAGCAGTTGATCAGCGAAGCGATACTCGAAAAAGGCCAAAAGCCAGATTTGATCTTGCAAACCATGCGCTCACACGACCAATACAATACGACACTTTACGGCTTGAATGACCGTTATCGTGGAGTATTTGGTATGCGCGAAGTGCTGTTTATCAATGAAGCGGATATTCGTAAACTCGGTTTTGAACCGGGCGACAAAGTGGACATGGTGTCATTGTGGGAAGATGGCGTTGAGCGCCGTGTGAGCGGATTTACGCTTGTTGCCTATGATGTACCAGCAGGTCAGGCGGCGGCTTACTATCCAGAAACAAACCCATTAGTTCCTTTGGACAGTTATGGGGATAGAACGTTTACGCCAACCTCTAAGTTTATTGCGATAAAATTGGAAAAATCGACATCCGATAAGATCGCTTTGGTGGAAGCGGAATAGTGACCAAACCGGCACAACGACATTTCCGATAAGCAAACGGCTGATATTAATTATCAGCCGTTTTTAATTGCGCTCAGTCTGCATTTAGTGCGCATAGCTTGTGTATAATGTTAATGACATTATGCTGCTCGATAATAGACAGATAAGGCCGATTTGAATCTAATTTCAAGTAGTAAAACTAATAAGAAGATGCTTATGACCTTGAAAAATATAATTAAATTAACAATCAGTCACTTAGTGGCAGTTTCTATTGGCATTGCGATAGGTATCTATACTTTACCGATCCTTATTGCACCACCTGCGCCGACCGATGAACAAGTTGCTAAGAGCAAGCAAGGTGCAGAATACAGCGCAGTGTTTAAGAGGGAACTCAAAGGTAGCGACGCTTTTCATTGGGGAGAGGGAGAAATTCATTTGAGTTCTGAAGTCATTACGTTGGTAGGAAAACTCGCTCCCGGACCAGACTATAAACTCTATCTATCTCCTAAGTTTGTCGAAACGGAACAAGAGTTTAATGACCTTAAATCTGAGATGAGCTTAATTGGTGATGTCAAAACGTTCGATAACTTCGTTGTTGAGGTTCCTCAAAGCACTTCAATTTCTGAATACAATACGGTTGTTGTATGGTGCGAGACATTCGGTGAGTTCATTACTTCGGCAAAGTATCAATAAACCTTAGCAGTAGAGTAAAAGGCTTTTCTTTTCACTTTACGCTAGGATGTTGTTTCGCATCATTAGAAGGCAAAGACTCTTAAACATTCTAAATTTAAGAGTCTTTGTTTAGAGTTATTGACAGAACCATTCGACTTGTAAGTCGTTTGCACCTTTCAGGCTACGTTCTGGAAAAACAAGATTTCGAACTATTTAGAGTTATTCTCTGTTTGGCTTGTTTCGTTCGATGACGCTAATCGCAATGGCTAAAAATAGAATATCTTTTACTAAAAAGAAGTTTGTCACCAAAACCCCATCAGACACTTTCCATGTATTCGGTGTTGTAATTAGAAAGCTGAGTGTCGCAAGAAAAATAATTGCGGCGGCTATGCCAGAAAAATAAGCGACTCGTGTGTTTTTAAGGCCAACGATTAATCCAATAGCGACAATGATTTCTGTTGCGCCAATGATGTTTGATACGGTTTGAACTGACATCACATCATACAACCAACTCATCAGAAAATGATTTTCAACGAGCGGTTGTATAAGCTTGGCCTCTGTAGGTGTGAATTTATAAATACCAATCCATATTAGAACTAAAGAAACGCCGAAAACTCCGATAAGATATCCAATTGAGTCACATTGATGATGGCTTTTTACGTTTTGCATAATTAACTACATTCTCCTGTTTGTTAGCGCTTCCAACAAGACCTATAAGGTTGGTAGAAAATTTCATAGGTTTTTTTTGCTCAAACAACAGATATTAAAAATCACGTGATACAGAATTACGTGTTTGATAGAACTTAAGGATATTTCGTGGAAGTTAAAATTTTTCAGGTTGACTCGTTTACATCAGAGGTTTTCAAAGGTAATCCCGCGGGTGTTTGTATCACAGAGTCAAGCCTTGATGAGGAAACGATGTTGGCCATCGCGGCCGAGATGTCGTTATCTGAAACGGCATTTCTGTCACTCAGTACAATGCAACTTCGTTGGTTTACACCGAGGACGGAAGTTGCTTTGTGTGGACACGGCACACTTGCAACGGCGCACGTTCTGAAAGAGCAGGGGTTATATAATACTGGAGATACGATTGAGTTCGTTACGCTATCTGGGGTTTTAACTGCACAACTCGATCATGAAGAAATTCATTTGGTGTTTCCTGCTCCAACTTTAGATATGCGAGCTAGTATTAACAAAGACTTACTTCATGGTTTGGGGTTAGATGCCGCCAATGTAGTCGCCTACGGTCAGTTTGATAATAAGCAGTTGGTCGTCATTAATGATGAATTTGTACTTGAACAGCTCGACCCTGATTTTGGTGCGCTGCTTAAACAAAAAGGCCGTGGCGTCGTCATCACTGCTCAATCAAGCACTGACGCCGATTTTGTCTCTCGATACTTCGCGCCTTGGGTGGGTGTTAACGAGGACCCAGTTACAGGCTCTGCACATTGCGCTTTATGTGTTTACTGGGCTAAAAAGCTCAACAAAAAGCAACTGAAAGGCTTCCAAGCCTCTAAGAGAAGTGGGGTCGTTCATACAGAGTTGTTAAGCATTGAGCACGTTAAACTTTCTGGAAGTGCGGTAACTATATTGCGAGGATATATGAGAATCGCGTAGCGGTCCCTGTGGGAATGATTTTATTTTCGTGTTACCCAATGCTCAATAGTGAATACGCTTGAATGCTTCTTATTTAAGTGGTTAATTTTGTTTGTAACCCCCCTGACACGGTGGTGTATAACGATTGGAGAGTTATATGAAAACTATCGGCCTTCTAGGTGGTATGAGCTGGGAGTCGACGCTTAGTTATTACAAATTGATCAACGAAGGAGTCAAAGAGGCGTTAGGCGGCCTAAATTCCGCAAAAATTTGTATGTATAGCGTGAATTTTTCGGAGATAGAGAAACTTCAACATCAAGGTAAATGGGAAGAAACGGCAAGCATTCTATCTGATGCTGCATCTTCAATAGAAAAAGGGGGCGCTGACTTCATTCTTATTTGTACTAACACAATGCACAAAGTTGCGCCTCAAATTGAAGCCAGTATTAATATCCCCATACTACATATCGCAGACGCGACTGCTGAGTTACTTCGTGAGAAAGGGGTTCAAAAGGTCGGACTCCTTGGTACTCAATTCACAATGGAGCAAGACTTTTATAAAGGAAGGCTTTCCGACCGTTATGGGCTTGATGTCGTCATTCCCGATCAAGACGACCGCTCTAAAGTACATAACATTATTTATAAAGAGTTATGCCAAGGTGAAATCAAAGAGGAGTCAAGGACGATATACTTGCAAATTATTGAAAAACTAAAAGAGCACGGAGCTGAAGCTGTGATTCTCGGGTGCACTGAAATTGCCTTACTTGTAAACCAAAGTCACACCGAGGTTACACTACTTGATACAACTTCTATCCATGCTCAAGCAGCAGTCCGTTTGGCAATTGAAGGTGAATGATCTACGCTTTCTTTCCTGCAAA
This sequence comes from Vibrio sp. 1401, assembly GCF_033340295.1. Classification (NCBI taxonomy): domain Bacteria; kingdom Pseudomonadati; phylum Pseudomonadota; class Gammaproteobacteria; order Vibrionales; family Vibrionaceae; genus Vibrio; species Vibrio sp. 1401. Next base: position 43,679 of record NZ_JAWOWF010000020.1, on the reverse strand, counting down.
AAAAGAGAAAACCAAGCACGTGGTTTTCTCTTTTTTATTATCAAGTTATAAGCGAGCAAATTTGAGAGTTCTGTATCCACCAATCAAGTTGCGGGCTTTGTAACCATTGTTGACCAGCTGACGGTATGCTACGTTACCGCGTAACCCAACTTGACAGTAAATCACGATCTCTTTGTCTTTAGGAAGTTCGTGCATGCGACGACGTAGTTGATCGACAGGAATATTAATTGCACCTTCAAGATAACCAACGGACTCCAATTCACCAGGATTACGAACATCAAGTAACAGTTGGTCTTCTGTCAGTGAATCCATTTCATCATAATGAATCGCGGTCGCATCGCCTTTGATGATGTTATTTGCCACAAACGCCGCTTGGTTAATTACATCTTTAGCAGAGCCATAAGGTGGCGCGTAAGTTAGCTCAAGGTGTTGCAGTTGTTCTACCGTCATACCAGCACGCTGAGCAACTGCCATTACGTCGATACGTTTATCAACACCGTCTTTACCTACTGCTTGCGCACCTAATATTTTACCTGTTACTGGATCAAACAGCATTTTGAATGACACGGTTTCTGCACCTGGGTAGTAACTCGCGTGACTTGCTGTATGCACATACACTTTTTCATAAGCGATGTTTTCACGTTTCAGCTGTTTCTCGTTTTTACCAGTAGAAGCGACGGCTAAATCAAAGATCTTACAGATCGCCGTGCCTTGCGTACCTTGGTAAGTTTCTTGGCGGCCAAGCATGTTGTCTGCTGCCATTCGGCCTTGACGGTTTGCCGGGCCCGCAAGTGGCACTAGAGTTTGCTCGCCAGTCACGAAGTCTTTCTCTTCTACCGCGTCGCCGACAGCGTAGATCGAAGGATCGCTGGTTTGCATGTATTCATTGGTATAAATACCACCAAGAGCGCCGATTTCTAAGCCAGCTTCTTTTGCTAATTTGGTCTCGGGGCGAACACCAATTGCCATAATCAGAATATCGGTGGTGAGTCTTTCACCATTGTTTAGTGTTAATTCCAATTCACCTTCTAGATGTTGGTGTTTTTCGCTCTCACCAGAGTCGAAACTTGCCACGTGCTCGTTAGGTACGAATTTCACCGACTCAAGTGCGACGCCAAGTTTAAGTTCGATGCCTTTCTCACGAATTTCAGCATGTGCGAAGCCAGCCATTTCTCGGTCAACGGGCGTCATCACTTGATCCGCCATTTCAACCAATGTGGTTTTTACGCCAAGCTGGTGGAAGGCTTCCATCATTTCCAAACCGATAAAACCACCGCCAACGACTGTAGCGTGTTCAACTTTGTTGGTTTCGATCGTCTTAATGATACGATCCATATCTGGAATATTACGCAGTGAGTGCGTTAACGGGTTATCAATACCGGGAATAGGCGGCACAACTGGACCTGCACCAGGGCTAAGTAGAAGGAAGTCGTAACTCTCTTGGTATTCAGAGCCATCAAGTAGGTTCTTAACCGTAACCGTTTTATCTTGGCGGTTAATTGAAACCACTTCGTTCATCACACGAACATCAACATTGAAACGCGCTAAAAAGCTCTCAGGCGTTTGAAGAAGCAGTTTGCTGCGTTCTTGGATATCGCCACCAATGTGGTACGGCAAGCCACAGTTTGCAAATGACACAAATGGACCGCGTTCAAACATAATGATTTCTGCGTCTTCACTAAGACGACGAGCGCGAGCTGCTGCAGATGCACCGCCAGCAACACCACCAATAATCACGATTTTGCTCATGGATTTCTCCTACTGAATGATCGAAAGCGTCTACACCTTACTTAAATAAATTAGCTGTGTCTAATGTTAATTTGGCTACATTAGCATTGACTTAATAATGTTAATTAGTAATATCTAATAAAAATTAACGTATTGATGAAGGGGCATAAGAATGGGCGACAGTATGCTACAAAGCGCGACCGAAGCGAGTGAGCTACTTAAAATTATGGCTCATCCGGAGCGCTTAATCGTGATGTGCAAGCTAATTGAAGGCGAAAAAGGGGTCGGTGAACTGTTTGAAGGCTCAACATTAAGCCAATCAGCCTTTTCACAACACCTCACCGTATTGAGAAAACACGGCATCATCAAAGCTCGAAAGGTGTCTCAGCAGGTGTTTTATTCGATTTCTGATGGGAGAGTCGCTCCGCTGATCGAAGCGTTTAACCAAGTTTTCTGTAAGCAATAATTCAAACTTTATATCGGGGTTGTTATGTTTGAAGTTCCTTGGATGTCGCTTTTGGGCGGCGTAATGGTTGGCGCATCAGCGGTAATATTGATGCTTTTCACTGGTAAGACGGCGGGAATTAGCGGGATATTAAATGGCGCTGTTGAGAATACAGATCGCGTTTGGCGAATTGTGTTCTTAATTGCGATGGCATTAGGCGGTGTGTTTGCTGTTTATGCCCTTGGCGGACACGTACCAACTGAGTACAGCGGTTCTCTTGGTTTGGTTGTCGTTGCTGGTTTGCTTGTCGGAGTCGGTACACGTATTGGTAATGGTTGTACAAGTGGTCATGGTATTTGCGGAATGGGGCGTTTCTCTGTCCGTTCTGTTGTCGCGACGTGTACTTTTATGGCAACAGCCATGTTAACCGTCTTGCTAGTCTCGTAAGGAATAGTGTCGTAATGAAAACCCACGTAATGAAAAGTATTAAGCAAATTTCCATCGTTGCATTTTCTGGTGTGCTCTTCGGCATTGGTATGGTGATTTCCGGTATGGCAGACCCGGCAAAAGTGATCGGCTTTCTCGATATTACCGGTTCATGGAACCCAAGCTTAGCCTTCGTTATGGGCGGAGCACTTGCGGTGTTCGTTCCTGCTTATCTGTTATTCATAAAGCCAAGAAGCGAATCTGTGTTTGGTGATGAGATTGTATGTCCAACTTCTAAAGCGATAGACAAAAAGCTAGTTGGTGGTGCAGCACTGTTTGGTATTGGTTGGGGCTTATTGGGTGTGTGTCCTGGTCCTGCGGTTGCCAGCCTTTTTACTGGCAACGTACAAGTTCTGCTCTTTATAGCGGCAATGTTGGTTGGGTCATTCACCGCTAAAAGAGTGGTTCGTGGCTAAAAAGAGAGCGTCGTAGATACCGGGCAATGATCACTCAGTTTGTAGTCGAGCACATCTTGTGTTTTGAAAACGGTTTGAACACCAGACGACGCCTTTAAATCACCACTCACAATAATGTGGTCTATCACCGAGCGGAATTGGTGGGTTTTATTCGGATTACGATTAGAACGCACTTTACATTCCGCTTTGGTATTTTTGGTCACTAACTTAGCATCGGTATTGTCCGATAGTACTTCCCATAACCAATCTCCTCGATAACCCAAATTGTGGTTAAAGTCGCCAAGCACCGCATATTGTTGTTTGTTGTCTTCGCGCGCTTTTATCCACTTAGCTAGTGCCTGTCCTTGTTGTTTCACTATCTTACAATCGCGGTTATTACGATACGCGCCACTGCAACCCGCTTTCAGATGTACAGAGAGTAGGTGAGTCTCGTTTTCTTGGTTTGGATTGAAAACAAGGTAGCTCGCGAAGCGCAGCTTGCTGTTGCCTCGTGTGATTGAGAAGTCTGGCTTGTCTAATACGCTTACGCCATTGCGCACGGCAAAGCCTGTGTATTGGTTAGTGTCGTTAAACTGAAGGTGTCGGTTGGAGGCGTTTGAACGATCGGAAAGATAAATAGTGAAGTCATTGCCAACGGCTTTTTGGATGGCAGCAGCACTTTCGACTTCTTGAAAAGCAAAAATGTCGGCTTGTGTTTTATCCACATAGTGGGTCAGCTTTTCAAAATCTTGTGGTGTTCTCGACACTTTTCCACCATCTATAGATAACCATTCTATGTTCCAACTGGTTAGATTGATGGAGTTTTGAGCAAATGAAAGAGAACTAAAAAGTAATATTAACGTAACAAAAAGTGATCGCATTTTGGCCTGTTGCACTCCTATCTTTTAGCGTATTCCTTTCCATCCTTTATCCTACAAGACCTCCAAAAATAGCAAGTAGATTTAGTACCAATTTTGCAATTTTCATGGTTTTCTTCGCAACTGAGATCAACGCCAATAAGATCGATTTCTTCTTGTTCGCTAGCCAATCTTTATTGATCAAAATCAATGTTTTCGAGTGGTGCTTCTCGTTAAATACGCCACAATATATTGTGTTGCCAGAATAAAAAATGACCCCATATAGTGTGTTTATGGATAACTCTGTGAGTATGCTCGGGTAAGGAGAACAAAGTGAAACCAATCGTAATCAAACGCGACGGATCAAGAGCTCCGTTCAACAGGGATCGTATCCAAGCAGCAGTTGAAGCAGCAGCGGAAAACAAAGATAAAGATGTCGCTATTTATGCTCTTAATGTGGCTCTTGCTGTCGAGTTACAGTTAAGAGAACACGATGAAGTTCACATCCATGAGATTCAAGACTTAGTCGAAAATGAACTCATGCAAGGTCCTTACAAAGCCCTAGCGCGTTCTTACATTGAATATCGCCACGATCGCGACATCGCTCGTGAGAAGCAAAGTGCACTAACTCGCGAAATCGAAGGTTTGATTGAAGAAAGTAATCTGGATCTAATCAACGAGAACGCGAACAAAGACGGCAAAGTAATTCCGACTCAACGTGACTTGTTGGCTGGTATCGTAGCGAAACACTACGCGAAGACGCACATTCTTCCTCGCGATGTGGTTCAAGCGCACGAAGTGGGTGACATTCACTACCACGATTTAGACTACGCACCGTTCTTCCCAATGTTTAACTGTATGCTTATCGATCTTAAAGGCATGCTGACGCATGGTTTTAAAATGGGTAACGCTGAGATTGATACGCCAAAATCAATTTCGACTGCAACAGCGGTAACAGCACAAATCATTGCTCAAGTCGCGAGCCACATTTACGGCGGTACAACCATCAACCGTATTGATGAGGTTCTAGAACCGTACGTAATCACAAGCTACGAGAAACACCTAGAGATTGCAAAAGAGTGGAACATTGCTGAGCCAGAAGAGTTCGCAAAAGCGCGCACTGAGAAAGAGTGTTACGACGCATTTCAATCTCTAGAATACGAAGTAAACACGCTGCATACAGCGAACGGTCAAACCCCATTCGTTACGTTCGGTTTTGGTCTTGGTACAAGCTGGGCATCCCGCCTGATCCAGAAATCGATTCTGAAGAATCGTATTGCAGGTCTAGGCAAGAACCGTAAAACAGCGGTATTCCCTAAACTTGTATTCGGCATCAAAGATGGTTTGAACCACAAATCAGAAGATCCAAACTACGACATCAAGCAACTTGCGCTTGAGTGTGCGTCTAAGCGTATGTACCCAGACATTCTTAACTACGACAAAGTAGTGGAAGTAACCGGTTCATTCAAAACGCCAATGGGTTGCCGTAGCTTCCTTGGTACTTACGAAGAAAGCGGTGAGCTGATTCACGAAGGTCGTAACAACCTTGGCGTCGTGAGCTTGAACCTTCCTCGTATCGCTATCCGTGCAAACGGAAGCGAAGAGAAATTCTACGAGCTTCTAAATGACCGCCTACGTCTTGCTCGTAAAGCACTAGAGACACGTATCTCTCGCCTTGAAAACGTGAAAGCACGCGTGGCCCCAATCCTATACATGGAAGGCGCATGTGGTGTTCGCTTGAAAGCAGACGACTCAATCGCAGATATCTTCAAGAACGGTCGTGCGTCTATTTCTCTTGGTTACATCGGTGTACACGAGACAATTAACGCGCTATTCGGTACAGAAGCGCACGTTTATGATGACGCTGTTTTGCGTGAAAAAGCGGTCGCTATCATCAAGCATCTAAAAGATGCTGTGAATCAATGGGCTGACGAAACTGGCTATGGCTTCAGCTTATATGCAACGCCAAGTGAAAACCTATGCAGCCGTTTCTGCCGCATCGATGCGAAAGAGTTCGGTGTAATTGAAGGCGTAACAGACAAAGGTTACTACACCAACAGCTTCCACCTAGATGTTGAGAAGAAGGTGAACCCGTACGACAAGATCGACTTTGAGATGCCTTACCCAGAAATCTCAAGCGGCGGCTTTATCTGTTACGGCGAGTTCCCGAACATGCAACGTAACGTTGAAGCACTAGAAAACGTATGGGACTACAGTTACACCCGAGTGCCTTACTACGGTACAAACACGCCAATTGATGAGTGCTACGAGTGTGGCTACAACGGCGAGTTTGACTGTACAAGTAAAGGCTTCACTTGCCCAAGCTGTGGTAACCATGACTCAACTAAAGTATCAGTAACACGTCGAGTTTGTGGCTACCTAGGCAGCCCAGATGCACGCCCGTTTAACTTCGGTAAGCAAGAAGAAGTGAAGCGCCGAGTTAAACACCTGTAAGGTTTACTACCACTCGTTTTAACACTTTGAAAATCAACTTTAAACAGGTTGATTTTCTCTTTCGCGATAACACAGAGACGCATTATGAATTACCACCAATACTATCCAATTGACGTTGTTAACGGACCGGGTACGCGCTGCACGCTGTTTGTGTCGGGTTGTGTGCATCAGTGCCGTGGGTGTTATAACCAGTCGACGCAACGTTTGGATTCTGGTGTACTTTTCACGCAAGAAGCGGAAGACAAAATCATCGCTGACTTAAACGACACGCGTATCAAACGCCGTGGCTTGTCGTTGTCGGGTGGAGATCCGCTTCACCCTGCTAATGTGCCTCATATTTTGAAGATAGTGAAAAGGGTGAGAGAGGAGTGCCCAGGTAAAGACATTTGGGTTTGGACTGGCTACACGCTGACGGAACTGAATAACGCGCAAAGGGAAGTGGTGCAATACATCGATGTTTTGATTGATGGTAAGTTTGAACAAGACAAGAAAGACCTCAATCTCGAATGGCGTGGCAGTTCAAACCAAATCATTCATCGCTTTACGGACATCTAATCAAGCATTCTCCGCACATAAAAAGGGCTCACGCGTGCATAACGGGTGAGCCCTTTTGGTGTGAGTTCGTTAATGTCTTTTTGGTTACGCTGTCACCGATTGGTCATCTTCAACCATATTATTTATCCAACGTTTAGATTGAATACGGTAAGTCGTCAGTACGCCTTTCACTAACTCTTCCGCGAGCAGAGACATCAAGACAAAATGCAAAGGCAGCCCTAACACCATGCCTGTGTAATAAGTAAGGGGGATGCCAATAGCCCACTGACCGAACGTGTCGATGAAAATGCTATAGCGAATATCAGCGCCACTCTTTAGTACGCCGCCAATCCCAACCATGTTAAACACCCTCAAAATCATACCTAGCGCCATGACTAAACATACGTTAAGTGCCATGTCTGCATCGGTTAACGGGCTCAGTACCAATAGGTGATGAATCATGGGCGAGCTCAACCACACTAGGAAAAACAGCAAGGTGGCTAAGATTGCGCTGGTTAACACATACCACCACGCCGTTTTCTCGACTCGGTCATAATGTTTTGCACCAATATCATTCCCAAGAAGAACGGATGCAGCGACCGCAAATCCCATAAAGGTTGAAATCAGTACCCCTTCAATCGGTGATAAGAATGAGATGATCGCCAGTTCTGAAACGCCCAATTGACCATAGATGATGCTGTAAACGATCAATCCACCAGTCCAAAGTGCATCGTGGACCAACATGGGTAAAGAAACCTTAAAGTACTTTTTTCGATACTGTTTTAAGCGGCCTTGTACCCAATCGAACTTAGTCGGAATTAGGTAAGCATATCGTTTGTAGAAAAAATAAATCAAGACGGCGGTTTGGAAAAATCGAGAAACAAAACTACCTACGGCTGCACCAAATACGCCCCATTGAGGGAAACCAAATAAACCAAAAATCAAAACATAATTAAGCGCGACGTTAACGACAATGGCGGAGATACTAACGTTGGTTGCCAGTTTGGTTTGGCCCACGGAGCGCAATACCGCTTCAATCGGTACTACTATCGCCGTAGCAATGAGGCTAAAGCCCGTAACCACAAGATAATCACGTGCATAAGTGACGTATTCAGGATCGTCTGACATAAAAGAGACGATCTCTTCATCAAAAATCGCATAAAGAACGATAAACGGCAGCGTCACCAAAATGGAAATAAACCAAGATTGCGCCAACGTTCTGCGAATTCCGGCTAGGTTTCCTGAGCCGTAGTATTGAGAAGCAAGTACGGTAACTGCACCGCACAGGCCAAAGACAACCGCTAGGTTGAAGAAAAAGATACGATTTCCAACTCCAACTGCTGCCGTTGCAGATTCTCCGAGTAGGCTTACCATGAAAATATCCACGACGCCGAGCAAAGCAAAAAGCATGGACTGAAGTGAAACAGGTAGGCCAATCGTAATCAGCTTTTGCCAAAATGCTTTATCGATGTATTCGCGTGTTAAGAGCATCGCATTTCTCCTTAAAGATTAATGCGAGTAGTTTATCCTCATGATTTGGCGGTGTATTTTTCAAAGGAATCCAAAACCTTTGTAAAACTCTCTACTAACGCACATGTGAGCCAATAAATCATGGAAGATAAACAAGAACGCTACGCGATTTCAGAAAAAACTTATCAAGAGTTTATTGATCACAGTCGAGTATTAGCACTTGAGGAGAGAGGCATTGTGCAGTGCGGCATTGCCACTTGTCGTGACTTCTTCTCTGTTTATCGTAAAAACCAAAAGAAACACATGCTGCTCTATACGGTGCGTGGTAAAGGGTGGCTAGAGAGTGGGACTTATCGATACGATTTGGAACCGGGCTCGTTGATTACAGTACCCGCAGGTGTTGAAAACGGTTTTGGTATAGAAGAAGAACCTTGGCAGATCGCGTGGCTTTTTCTTGCTCCTGATAGAGAGTGGCCGATATTAGAATGCGATGTTCGCTACCAGCTTTCATCTACACCTGAAGTGATGTATGCATGTATCCAAACGTTACTACGCAGCATTAACCTTCCAATCGATTATGGTGGTGCGGTAGGTGAGCATAGTGTGGCTCAGTTAGAGCTGATGTTAAACATGCCGCCCTCAGAGTCGATATCACGCAGCCAATTGAGGCTTCGGCGTGTATTTGACCTTGTCCAACGTCAGCTCCATAAGGATTGGAGCGTTGAGCAGGTGGCGGCTCTATATCCATGTTCGGAGCCTCATTTGCATCGACTGACTCAAAAGCAGTTTGGTCGAAGCCCAATGGCACATTTAACGCGTATGCGCATGGAATATGCTGCTAGGTTACTTCGTTCAACAGAATGGCCAATTCAGCATATTGGAGAAATAGTCGGATATCCGACCAGCGCTAACTTTAGTACACGTTTTAAAGCGTGGTCGACCATGACACCAAGAGAGTTTAGAAAAAACGGTAGAGTGGATTGGTACAACGAGGAGTGAATCGTTCTTTTTCTGAACGATAGAGCGCACAAAACTCACCGCAATCCAGAATTTTGTTCTCTAATTGATGAAATAAGTGAAAAATCATTTCGTCATTTTTTGCGATGGTGTTAACGTGAGGTTCGGTACTTGAATTTCAAAGGGTTATGACTTTCATGTTTTCTAATCTCCCAACTCCCGTATTAGATCCTATTTTATCTCTATCCGTTGCATACCGTAACGATGAACGTCCAAACAAGGTTGACCTTGGCATTGGCGTATACAAAAACAGCGCAGGCGAAACGCCGATTATGAAAGCCATTCAAATGGCGCAGGATGTCGTTGTTGAAACTCAAAAAACCAAGTCTTATGTTGGTCTTGCAGGTTGCGAAGAATTTAATAAAAGCATGATCAATTTGCTACTGACGGGAACGTCTGCAATGGATCGTGTTGCAGCTATTCAAACGCCAGGTGCAAGTGGTGCGCTGCGTATGCTCGGTGATCTAATGAAGATCGCACAGCCAGATACGACGGTTTGGATTTCCAACCCAAGCTACGTAAACCACAAGCCAGTGATGGAAGCAGCAGGCCTTAAAGTTAAGTTCTACCACTATTTCTCTTCGGAAACGAAACAAGTAGACACCGAAAAAATGATGGATGATCTTGCGAAAGCTGGGCCTTCAGATGTGGTACTTCTTCATGGTTGTTGCCACAACCCAACTGGTGCGGATATTGACTTCTCTGCTTGGCAAGCCATTACAGAATTGTCGCAGAAGAACGGTTTCATCCCATTTGTGGACATTGCTTACCAAGGCTTCGGTGATGGCCTAGAAGAAGACGCAAAAGGCCTTCGTTTTATGGCAGATAACGTTGAAGAGATGTTGATTACTACTTCATGTTCGAAGAACTTTGGTCTGTACCGTGAACGAACTGGTGCAGCGATTGTGGTTGGTAAGAACATGCATGATGTAACCAATGCAAAAGGTAAACTCCTCACTCTAGCTCGCTCGACTTACACGATGCCACCCGACCATGGTGCAGCTTTAGTTAAGACCATTCTGCAAGATGACAATCTCACTTCCGTTTGGAAGCAAGAATTGAGTGAAATGCAACATCGTTTGGTTAGCCTTCGTCAAAGTTTGTGTAACGAGTTGAGAAACAACCATAATACAGATCAATTTGATTTCATTGAGGGTCACAAAGGCATGTTTACTGTGCTAGGCTTTAGTGGAAACCAAATGGCGCAACTGCGTGAAGATTATGGCATTTATGGTGTTGGCGATGGTCGAATTAACATTGCCGGACTTACCGAAACTCATATTCCATACGTAGCGGACGCAATTAAGAAAGTATCTCAAGCTTAATTGGAGTGTGGATGAAAAACTGGAAACTGATTCTGCCGCTTATGATGAGCGGCAGTTTAATTGCTTGTACGTCAACTCAAACGACGCAGGAACCTGTTGAGCCAGAGTCGCCAAAGGTCGAAGAGCCCGTTAAAGTCGAGCCAGAAGTGAAACCTGATGTAGATCCAAAGCCAGAGGTGGAGCCCAAACCAGAAGCGAAACCTGAGAAAAAGCCGGAACCAAAGCCTAAGAAGCCAGTCAAGGTCACAAAAACACCCGATGGCATGTTAATTCTTGGTTCTGAAGAATGGGTTTATGTTCCTGAAATTGACCAGACTTTCAAGGCTAGAGTCGATACAGGTGCGACAACATCATCAATTAGTGCGACTGACATTGTTCCGTTTGAGCGTGATGGTAAAGACTGGGTTAAATTTAAGATAGATTTAGGTGACAAAGACACCAAAGAATTTAAAGTACCCGTTGAGCGCTGGGCTAAAGTTAAGCAGTCTTTGTCAGAAGAGGTGGATAAACGAGCGGTGGTAAAAGCCTACATTACCGTTGGGGATCACAAAGAAAAGACAGAGTTTACGTTAGCGGATCGCGGACATATGACGTTTCCAATTTTGCTTGGTCGAAGCTTTTTTAGAGATATTGCCGTTGTGGATGTATCGAAAAAATATGTGCAAGATAAACCTAAAAAAACCGCTAAAAACTGATGTATTAAAGCTAGTTTCTGCTACAAGCTAATAATTCTTGATTAGCAAAAAATGGCCTCCAAAATCGGAGGCTATTTTTATTGAATCATATGCTTGCTTGTGATGCCCTGGTAGTCATAGTCATGTCCACTAAAATGCAAAACGAGCAGACATTACAATTTGCTGGCCATAGACACCATTATTTTTAAAATCTGCACCAAGCGATAGTTGCTGAGTTGAGTGGAATCGTGCGCCTAGATTGTAAATGGTATTCGAATCGTCATTATCTATGATTTGGCCGATACGGCCATGTAGCTCAACATTTTGCATAAACCAAATACGAGTGCCAATATTCACTTCCGTGCGCCACTCGTCGCCGACTTTATCACTGCCGTTCTCTTTAATGTTGTGTACCAACATTTGGCCATAAATATCTGCAAATTGGCCTGCTGGCCCATTAAAGCCTATACCACCAGCAATGTCCCAGTCTCCGCTGAATTCACTGTCTGCGCGAGCAATGAAATGGGTATTCTCTGTAAAGTAGGTATTGAACTCGCCACCAAATGTACCAGGGCTAGTGCCCATGCGAAATTCCATCGTGTTGTAGTTGAAATTATTTGCATGTGCGGAAAGTGGCAAAATAGCACACAAACCAAAGGCTGCAACCTTTAGAGCTTTACCTAGCATGGTGTCTCCGGGCAAGATGAATAAAATGAACAAAAAAATGGTCTGCAAAAAGCAGACCAAGATTGATAAAGCTATCATTTTAAGTGCTTGCCGTCACTATTTAGCTGTAATCGTCACTACATCATGTTGATATGCACAGCAATCGGGGTTTGTTTTACATGACCACGAGTTGTTCGACTTCAATCTCTGGTTTGTTCCCGCCTTCAAATTCGCCAAACAGACGGACTTTAGTCGTATGATCAATCGGAGTATTTAGCTGAATATCGTCATCGAGTTCGACCATCACTTCACCGGAACCATCGCTAAAGACAAACTTATCCGCGCGAACTTGACGCAATAAGTTACCTTCAACGACCACATCTTTTTCAGTAAACATATTGGAGTCGTTTAGCAAGGCATCCAATTTTTCCACAGTGACAGGACCGTTAAACTGCAAGTTTGATTGGTTTTGAGCGTTATCTTTCGCGAACGCGATAGAAGGAGCAATAGCTAAGGCGGCGATTGTTGCGATAATTGTATTCTTTTTCATGTTACATCCTCATCGGTTTGTTTTGATGGGGTCATTAAAGCAGGGCTTGTTTGAACCAATGATGATTTCAACATTCATATTCTATTCATTTGCTTGAGTAAGTGGGGACGATGACGTTATGATTGTTCATCTTCCTCTATTCCTTACAAATGTTCATGAAATCAGCGATCCCATCTTTAATGGTTCAAGGCACCACTTCGGATGCCGGAAAAAGTGTCCTTGTGGCAGGTTTATGCCGTGTATTAGCACGAAAAGGGATAAATGTTGCCCCATTTAAGCCACAAAACATGGCACTAAATAGTGCGGTAACCAAAGATGGCGGTGAAATAGGTCGAGCACAGGCCGTTCAGGCACAGGCGTGTAATATTGAGCCAACCGTACATATGAATCCGGTTTTAATTAAACCTAACAGTGATACAGGTGCTCAGATCATTTTGCAGGGTAAGGCGATTTCCAATATGGATGCGGCTGGCTTTCATGATTACAAGAAAGTGGCGATGGACACGGTGTTAGATTCCTTCTCTCGTCTGACTCAAGAATTTGATTCGATCATTATCGAGGGCGCGGGGAGTCCTGCTGAAATCAATTTACGAGAAGGCGATATTGCAAACATGGGTTTTGCTGAGGCCGCTGATGTACCAGTGATCATTGTTGCTGATATTGATCGTGGTGGAGTGTTTGCACATTTGTACGGAACACTTGCGTTACTTTCTGAATCTGAACAAGCGCGAGTAAAAGGATTTGTTATCAACCGTTTTCGAGGTGATATTCGTTTATTGCAATCGGGCCTCGATTGGCTAGAAGAAAAAACAGGTAAACCTGTACTTGGTGTACTTCCTTTTCTTCATGGTTTGAATTTAGAAGCAGAAGACGCGATCACTGCGCAGCAAGAGTTGCACTCTGAGGTAAAACTGAATGTTGTTGTGCCTGTTTTAACCCGGATTAGTAATCATACTGATTTTGATGTGCTGCGATTGAATCCAGATATCAATCTACGTTATGTAGGTAAAGGCGAAAAAATAGATAAAGCCGACCTTGTTATTTTGCCTGGGACCAAATCAGTGAGAGACGACTTAGAGTATCTAAGAAGCCAAGGGTGGGATAAAGATATCTTGCGTCATATTCGTCTTGGTGGAAAAGTGATTGGTATCTGTGGCGGCTACCAGATGCTTGGAAACTTGATTGATGATCCAAACGGCGTCGAAGGCCAACCAGGTCAAAGCGAAGGACTTGGCTTGCTTGATATCACTACGACGCTAACTAACAGCAAACAGCTTACAAACACACAAGCACAGCTTTCTCTTAACGGCAAAACAGCCAATGTAAAGGGTTATGAAATCCACGTAGGGCGAAGTGAAGTACGGGGCCTGCAACCTCTTACATTCAGTTCCGGTGAAGCGGAGGGGGCGATCAGCGAGTGTGGCCAAATCATGGGAACCTACCTTCACGGGTTCTTTGACGAGGCAGCTGTCTTAAGCCTGGTATCAGAATGGGTAAACGGCACCCAAATCAAACAACAAGACTTTGAAGAGTTAAAGGAGCAAGGCATTAATCGCATCGCAGATGCGATAGAACAACATGTGCGCCTTGATTTTTTGTTTAAATAGCCCATTAACTGATTGAACTTTATATTTAAATAACCTGTTCTTTCGCTTGCCTTGTATTGGAGTATCTCTATGAAAGCATGGAAACAGTATGCTTGCCTTACGGTAGTATTAAGCATTTCATTTTCAGCAAACGCATCAACGAACCTAAAAGTGTATGCAGCCTCTTCTATGACGAATGCGATTAACGAGATCGCGCAAAACTTTGAAGAAAAGTATGACGTTTCTATTACTCCCGTTTATGGTGGTTCTTCTTCTATCGCTCGACAAATTATCAATGGCGCACCAGCGGATGTATTCATTTCTGCGAACACGAAATGGATGGATTATTTGGTCGATAAAGACGTCATTTATCGTGACAATGTCACAAATCTAGTGCGCAATAGCTTAGTGTTGATTGCTCCTCAGTCTTCAGAATTAACCTCATTTAACTTTTCTGATGCAAAGGCATGGGAGAAGGCATTGCATGGAAATCGTCTTGCTTTAGGCAATCCGACGTCAGTACCTGCTGGTATGTACGCGAAAGAGTCATTGACTACACTGGGTGTATGGAAAGCGGTTCAAACTCACGTCGCACCAGCAAAGAATGTGCGCTTAGCTTTGGCGTTGGTTGAACGTGGAGAAGCGCCTTTAGGTGTGGTCTACAAAACCGATGCTCAGTTAACTGATAAAGTCAAAATTGTCGGCGAATTTGCGAGTGATACGCATGCGGCTATTGTTTACCCGGCTGCAATTGTGAATGATTCTACTGAGTCGGAGCAGTTCTTCCAGTACCTAAAATCGGACGAAGCCGCACGCGTTTTTGCTCAATATGGCTTTCAGCAATAAACCGGCCTTCAATTATAGGAACGAAGCGTGACAGAACTGGAATACCAAGCCTTAATGTTAAGCCTCAAAGTAGGCGCGTACGCAGTACTTTGGCTGATTCCTCTCGGCGTTTTTCTTGCTTGGCTACTTTCTCGAAAAACGTTCTTTGGTAAATCGATTCTCGATAGCTTAGTTCATTTACCACTGGTATTGCCGCCAGTGGTAATCGGCTATTTGTTGTTGATTTCTTTAGGACGACAAGGGTTCCTTGGAAAGTGGCTCTATGAAAACTTAGGGGTAGTCTTTAGCTTTAATTGGAAAGGGGCAGTAGTCGCTTGTCTTGTCGTGGCTTTGCCTTTGATGGTTCGTTCAGTACGCTTAAGCTTAGATAGCGTCGACCCTAAATTGGAGCACGCAGCCTCTACGTTAGGCGCTTCTCCTTTAAAAGTGTTTCTCACCATCACGTTACCACTGACCATTCCCGGAATTATTACGGGCACGATGCTGTCATTTGCTCGTAGTCTTGGCGAATTCGGGGCGACGATCAGTTTCGTCTCTAACATTCCGGGTGAGACCCAAACGATTCCGCTGGCAATGTACAACTTTATTGAAACGCCAGGTGCAGAAATGCAGGCGGCTCGTCTGTGTATCATTTCTATCGCGTTAGCCTTGTCTACATTAATGATCTCTGAATGGCTAAATCGTAAAGCGGCAAGCAGATTGGGTGCGAAGCAATGACGATTAAAGTCCAATTTAAACAAATGCTTGGTGAGACTGACTTCGACATCAAACTTAAGTTACCCTGTAACGGAATTAGTGCCTTGTTTGGACGATCTGGTGCTGGTAAAACGACGTTGATTAACATCATCAGCGGATTGGTAACTCCAAGGCAAGGGTATGTTGCGGTTGGTGAGCATGTTTTGTTTGACAGTGAACAGGGAATCAACCTACCAACGCACAAGCGTGGTATTGGTTATGTGTTTCAGGATTCACGTTTGTTTCCTCACTATTCGGTTCAAGGCAATTTGTTATATGGCGTTAAAGAAAAAGATGACGAGTATTTTGATGCAGTCACCGAACTCTTGTCTATCAAACCGTTACTAAAGCGCTTTCCGGTATCACTTTCTGGTGGTGAAAAGCAACGTGTTGCGATTGCGCGCGCATTGCTATCTAAACCCAATTTGCTTTTGATGGATGAGCCACTTGCCTCACTCGATATGCCAAGAAAGCGTGAGGTAATGCCTTTTCTTGAGGAGTTGTCGGAGAAGGTAAATATCCCTATTATCTATGTCACACACAGTCTCCAGGAAATTTTAAGGCTTGCTCAGCACCTTGCAATTATTGACCAAGGTAAAATTTCGAGTTCAGGTAAGCTTGAAGAAGTGTGGGCTTCTCATGCTATGCGTCCATGGCAATCTTTCTCAGATCAAAGCAGCTTATTTGAAGGCCGGATTGCTGAACATCATGAACGTTATGCACTGACTTGTATCAGCCTTGCACCTAATGTATTCCTGTGGGTGCAAAAGATTGACGGAACACCAGACACGCCAATACGCTTGCAAGTGCGTGCCAACGACGTTTCTATCACGCTCGAGCAGCCCAAGGCGACGTCGATTCGAAATATTCTGCCTGCTATTGTCGATTCCATCGAAGTGTTTAACGCAGCCGATGACAAACAGAGTATTAATGTATCACTCAAGCTAGACGAGAAATGTTATTTGTGGGCAACGATCACACCGTGGGCCCTTGACGATCTCAACCTAAAAATTGGTAGCCGTGTTTTTGCACAAATTAAAGGTGTCAGTGTGACACAAAAAGATATGGCACTAGCGCCTCATTAACCGTTTAGACTGATTTACGCTTCATGATCAAAAAAGGCCGCAAAGTGCGGCCTTTGTTACTAGAAGAATGTCGGAATTACTTCGCGAATACTTCTTTGAATTCACGCTTAAGAAGTGGGTCACGACGTGCTTTCTTAAGTTGCTTAACCATGTCTTTCACACAGTTGTGAAGCACATTATCAAGTAGTTGAGCACGGTATTCTTCTTTATCTTCATCTGTCATGTTTTCTGGCAGATTAAGAGTCGGAAACTCTTCCATCACATTAATACCAGCGAATGCTTGGCCTACAGAAACTAGAGCATGAAACTGTTCAAAGTTGTCTAGAATGTTCTGTGCACTTGCTGGCATTTCGTCCCATGATTCACGTACCGCTTCTTCAGACACTTCATGGATAGAGGTAACCATTTCGAACATTTGCTCTGGAACTTCGTCAAATTCGATAACTTTACGTAGCTCTGGAGAAATGCTGGCTAGATCGATTTTTTTGCTTTCGCTGTTAGTTGCTTCTGACATGGTGTGTCTCTCATTACAAAAAGGCGGGAATATTAATACCAAATGCATCAAATAGCTATACCCATTAGTCCGCAAGATGACCAAAGTGAATGAGTTTGTTGAACTTCTGCTCACAGGCTATGATTAGATAGGGTAACGTCCAGTCTAACTGCTTTATGCAATGGATTCCGTGATATTCAAACAAAAATATAGCACTTAATTATGAGTCGAATGCAACAACTCTATGAGTATGGTATATGTTTAATAAAGACATAATTAAAAATGGAACGCGTTATGCAACCGACAGGGACATCGATGCGAATCCTTCTGGTTGACGATGTTCAGCTAGACAGGATGCAGTTGGCTATTCGTCTAAAGCAACTTGGACATATTGTAAAAGCCGTAGGTAGTGGACTAGAGGCGTTAAATACCTACGAGAGTTTTGATCCGGAACTGGTGTTACTCGATATATCAATGCCAGATATGAACGGTTTTGAAGTCTCTCTTCATATAAGAGAAACGTTTCCGGATTGGATCCCAATTATTTTCTTGAGTAGTCACGAAGAGCCAGAAATGATTGCTAAAGCCATAGACGCGGGCGGTGATGACTATTTAATTAAGCCGGTAGATAAACTGGTACTGAACTCTAAACTTATCGCAATGCAGCGTATTGCTCATATGAGACGAGAGCTTAAGCAAGCGACAGCTCAATTAGAGCAAGTTAATCAACTTTTGACTCAACAAGCGAATGAAGATGGCCTAACCAAACTCTATAACCGCCGTTATATCGACCATAAGTTGGAATCGATGGTTGCATGGCATGGCCGTCACAACATGCCAATGGCTTTGATTCTATTGGACGTCGATTTTTTTAAACCGTTTAATGATAATTACGGTCATATTGAAGGCGATCGTTGCTTGCAAGCGATTGCGAATCAACTCAAGGCTACTTTTTGTCGCTCTGGGGAATATGTAGGTCGATATGGTGGAGAAGAGTTTGTCGTGTTGCTAGGGTGTACCGACACTCAAACAGCAGAAAGAGAAGCCGAGCGTATACAAGAGGCTATGTATTTTCTCGATTACCCACATGAGTATTCTAGTGTGTCAAATAGAGTGACAGTGTCACAGGGTGTTTTTGTTTTTCAACCGACAGGGAAAGAAGTGCAATCAGACTTGTATGCAACCGTTGATAAAGCGCTATATACCTCGAAGTCTTTGGGAAGAAACACACATACTTTAGTTAATTCTCTTTAAAAACAAAATCTTATGAACGCCACTCTTTTTGTTGCGTTGTCACTTTTTGGTGGTTATTTTAAAGCTCACTCAAAGTAAGATAGGCAAACAGTGCGAACGGAATGTCGCAATCGGGCGTATACCTTATACCTTTGATTAGATAGATAACATCGGGATAGTGGCAACGATGAGTGCAGTTATTATGCTGATGGGGAAGTTCGGTTTTGTTGTAAACCCAGACAAGCTTGTTAACTTTCACGATTGGTGAGAGTCTAACGAAGCTTTATGCAGTTACGTCCGGCCTTTTTCGCTTTGTAAAGTGCTTCGTCCGCTGATTTAATGACGTCCAGAGGAGCTTGCCCATTCCGGCTATCAGCAACTCCGAAACTTGCGGTAACAAAAACCGACTTTCTCTTCGAACTGTTGCTACCACGACGTTTTTGTCCTTGTTTATGGTTCTCAGGGCGAGATTCTTCATCGCGTAATATCATCTCGTATTCTGCAATCGATTTGCGAGCTTCTTCCAAAAAGTTCTTACATTCGTCAGTGTATTTGCCTTTAAAAACGATGGTAAATTCTTCTCCGCCAAATCGATAAACTTTTGCGCCGCCTGGGGTTTTAGTGAGGCGCGAAGCGACCATTTTTAGAACGTCATCACCAGTATCGTGACCGTAGGTGTCGTTAAACTTTTTAAAATGGTCAACATCAAGCATTGCGATCGTGAACTTCTTACCCATGTGTTTTAGATCGAGATCAAGTGCACGTCTGCTCGGAATCAGCGTTAGGCTATCGGTGAAAGCCAGTTGATGGCTAGCGGAAGCGGCATAAATAATGATAAGCAGCCCTGTTAGCGTAAACATGGTGCTTGATATGTACTGCACATCAAAGAAAATGAACGTCGCAGACGCCAATACCATGGCAGAGTAGGTCATCGCATGGATAATTTCATTCTTCTTTAAAACAAGGATTCCAAGAAAACAGACAATACCCACGCAATATAAAACAAGAATTAAAGGCAGTTTAGAGACCGTAGGTACAATAAATAAAATACCGCTTGTCCATTGTTCAAACCCTCCTTCAACGTAATATGCTAGCGTTAGATAAGACCAAAGAACGAACATTGCTAACATCAAGATGTAAGTCAACATGGCTCTAGAGTCAAAACCTTCTTTACTAAACAAAAATACCGTAAGAAACGAGACAGGAAGTAACGTGGCTAAAATGGTTAGCTCAAGTAAAGCGGTACCACTTTGAAGCGGGACTTGTAGGCGGTGCTGTATCACGAAGTAGGCTAGCAACATTGCCAAGCACACCATGGACTCTCTGCCTTGCTTAAATGAATAACAAAGGAGTAGCGCACAACCTAATAGTATGTACGGCAAGTTTGCGGCAATGCCCCAGTTTGCCTGAGTCATCTGAATAATGCTGTCCATGCCCGAACTCACTATGCCCAGTAGCAAAAAAGGGGATAAGAATCTGAAGCCTGATGAAGTCATTGACGATGAGGACATCTATTACAAACTGCCTGAAAATAGTTGACTATATAATTGGTTAGGTAAATCGTTTTATCAATATGGATATTTATCCGTTATTGAATTTCGAACTTTGAGAACTAGCAAGAATACGTCTATTTGTTCCTTTTCCCAAGTATTTTGGAAGACATTACGGCAAAAAGAGAGAGATTGATTAAATTAAGAGCAATCAATAAGTTGTTATAAACAAGTCGTTGCTATACTCATTTCATAGGAAAAAGGAGATTTACAGATGCAGATAAGCTCAGATGTGCACAATTACATGGAAACATTAGTAGGCCAGGTTCTCAGTTTGCCCGAATTTTTAGAACAGTATGACAACGAACAGTTAGCCGATATTGCTTGCCTTGCGCTTATCCAGCTCAAGCCTGTCTATATCCGTCATGATATTGATTTTTTGTCTTCACTTCCTGAACAAAAATTAAGCCAGTTTAAGCAAAGCGCGGATATAGCGGTGAAAAACGCCGCAGAAATGGTGAAAGAAGACAGGCGTAAGAACCGAGAGTATGATGTGCCTGTAATTTTTTCCCATACTAGTTATGATGATGACAAAGAGTTGGATTGGTATGAAAAACCGATCCTTAACGTTAATATTAAGTAAGAGTCGCTCAGTTGACTAGTGAGCTGACCCAAGGAGGAATCGTGGGATTTTTTTCGCGTTTGTTTGGTGGTAGTGAGAAAACGGTTGAAGCCAAAAATATCGAACCAGTTGAGTATAAAGGTTTCCTTATTTACCCAGAGAGCCTTTCAGAGGGCGGACAATATCGCATCGCTGGTCGAATAGAAAAGCATGACAATGATGAAGTGAAAACACATCGGTTTATTCGCTCCGATTTGCTTGGCTCAGAGCAAGATGCCAATGACCTTATGTTGAAGAAATCTCAAATGTTTATTGATCAAATGGGCGATAAAATCTTCGACTAGCAATTTACTGCAATTTGATTCCAGTCATCTTAAAAAGAGCCATTAGTGTATATGCTAGTGGCTCTTTCTTTTTAACGCTTAAATCTCTGTTAAGTCAGTATTTAATCGTCACCTGGTTAGACCTCAGTCTAGTACGGTGTTGCGTTGTTATTTTTCGTGCACAGAGCGACAATCATTCATTACTTAGCGTTATATGTAATGAAATTTAGTATTTAAATTACAAAACACTTGAAGTAATGAGACGCGTTCGATACAAACAGAATAATAACAGGGCTGTTAGTCAAGGTGTTATTGTGCAAATGGGTGTCCCCAAACATCATCTTTCGTTTGCAATTGTCTTGCGTGGTAAACAGATAGAAATAAAAAAGAATTAGAGTAGAGCGACGCTCTGTTTTGGGACTAATTTATTGATATGTATACAAGGAGTATGCGTTTTGCAAATCGGTGTACCTAAAGAGATACTCGCGGGTGAATCGCGAGTGGCTGCATCGCCGAAGTCGGTTGAGCAGTTAATAAAATTGGGATTCGATGTCGCGATTGAATCCCAAGCGGGGGTGCTAGCGAGTTTCGATGATGCCGCTTATGAAGCAGCTG
Source organism: Vibrio sp. 1401 (assembly GCF_033340295.1). Taxonomy (NCBI): domain Bacteria; kingdom Pseudomonadati; phylum Pseudomonadota; class Gammaproteobacteria; order Vibrionales; family Vibrionaceae; genus Vibrio; species Vibrio sp. 1401. Next base: position 22,050 of record NZ_JAWOWF010000020.1, on the reverse strand, counting down.
GTGCGAAAATCGTTTCTAGTGAAGAAGTTTGGGCATCTGGCCTTATTTTAAAAGTTAATGCGCCAATTGTGGATGATGAGCAAGGCATTGACGAAATTGCGTTACTGCAAGATGGAGCAACACTGGTTAGCTTTATTTGGCCGGCTCAAAATGCTGAGTTGATGGAACAACTTTCAAGTAAGAACATTAACGTTCTTGCCATGGATTCCGTTCCTCGTATCTCACGTGCACAAGCCTTAGACGCGCTATCTTCGATGGCTAATATCGCTGGTTATCGTGCAGTGGTTGAGGCAGCTCATGAGTTTGGTCGTTTCTTTACAGGTCAAATTACGGCTGCCGGTAAAGTACCTCCAGCGAAAGTATTGGTTGCGGGTGCTGGCGTCGCTGGCTTGGCGGCTATCGGTGCTGCAGGTAGCTTAGGTGCCATTGTCCGTGCGTTTGACGTCCGCCCAGAAGTAAAAGAGCAAGTTGAATCGATGGGCGCTGAGTTCCTGACCGTTGACTTTCAAGAAGAGTCAGGCTCTGGGGATGGCTACGCAAAAGAAATGTCTGATGACTTCAACAAAAAAGCGGCAGAGTTATACGCAGAGCAAGCTAAAGATGTTGATATCATTATTACGACCGCGCTCATCCCTGGTAAACCTGCGCCGAAGTTGATCACCAAAGAAATGGTCGACAGCATGAAAGCGGGCAGTGTAATTGTTGACTTGGCAGCCGCTAATGGCGGTAACTGTGAATATACAGTGAAAGACCAAGTTATCATGACGGATAACGGGGTAAAAATTGTTGGTTACACTGACATGGTTGGTCGTTTGCCTACACAATCTTCTCAGCTTTACGCGACAAACCTTGTTAACCTTCTAAAACTGCTGTGTAAAGAGAAAGATGGCAACATCAATATTGATTTTGAAGATGTTGTTATCCGTGGCGTTACCGTGGTGAAAGAAGGTGAAGTTACTTGGCCAGCGCCACCAATTCAGGTTTCAGCTCAGCCGCAAGTGAAACAAGAACAGCCTGTGAAGCCAGAGCCTAAAGTAGAAGAACCTACGTCTCCAACGAAGAAAATTATTGGTGTGGCAGCGGCTGTTGGAGCCTTTGCTTGGGTTGCTTCTGTTGCTCCAGCGGCGTTTCTCTCTCACTTTACTGTATTTGTTCTAGCGTGTGTTGTCGGATACTACGTAGTATGGAATGTTACCCATGCACTTCATACTCCACTAATGTCAGTAACGAATGCTATCTCTGGCATTATTGTCGTTGGTGCATTACTGCAAATTGGACAAGGTAATGGCGTCGTTTCATTCCTATCTTTTATTGCTGTATTGATCGCGAGTATCAATATCTTCGGTGGTTTCACCGTCACCAAGCGTATGCTTGAAATGTTCCGCAAAGATAAATAGGAGTCACAATGTCTGCAGGATTAGTACAAGCAGCTTACATTGTTGCTGCATTATTTTTCATCATGAGTTTGGCGGGGCTTTCAAAGCAAGAGTCTGCTCGTAATGGTAACTACTACGGTATCGCTGGTATGACGATCGCGCTGATAGCGACGATCTTTAGCCCAGATGCGCAAGGTTTTGGTTGGATCATTATCGCGATGGCGATAGGTGGTGCGATCGGTATTTTCTATGCGAAGAAAGTAGAAATGACCGAGATGCCAGAACTGGTTGCGATTCTACACAGCTTTGTAGGTTTAGCTGCGGTTTTAGTTGGCTACAACAGCTACCTAGATGCGCCAGAAGCAGCAACACATGCTGAGCATGTTATCCACCTTGTAGAAGTATTCTTGGGTGTGTTCATCGGTGCCGTAACTTTCACCGGTTCAATTGTCGCATTTGGTAAGCTGCGTGGTGTGATTTCTTCGTCGCCACTTAACCTGCCTCATAAGCACAAAATGAACCTCGCAGCGGTTGTTATTTCTACGCTTCTTATGATCTACTTCGTAAAAGCAGATGGCAGCATGTTCGCTCTTATTGTGATGACTTTGATCGCGTTCGCATTCGGCTACCATTTAGTCGCTTCAATCGGTGGTGCTGATATGCCAGTTGTTGTCTCTATGTTGAACTCATACTCAGGTTGGGCAGCAGCGGCAGCAGGTTTCATGCTAGCAAATGATCTATTGATTGTAACAGGTGCTTTGGTAGGTTCATCAGGTGCGATTCTTTCTTACATCATGTGTAAAGCAATGAACCGTTCGTTTATCAGTGTTATTGCCGGTGGTTTTGGTCAAGAGATAGTGATTTCAGGTGACGAAGAGCAGGGCGAATATCGTGAAACAACGGCTGAAGAAGTTGCAGAGATGTTGAAGAACTCAAAATCAGTAATCATCACTCCAGGATATGGCATGGCAGTAGCTCAGGCACAATACCCTGTTCATGAAATTACTGATGTACTTCGTTCACAAGGTATTGAAGTTCGCTTTGGGATTCACCCAGTAGCGGGTCGTCTACCGGGGCATATGAATGTGTTACTCGCTGAAGCAAAAGTACCGTATGATATCGTTCTTGAAATGGATGAAATCAATGATGACTTTGCTGAAACCGATACCGTATTGGTTATCGGTGCTAACGATACGGTCAACCCAGCCGCACTGGAAGATCCGAACAGCCCAATCGCTGGTATGCCCGTATTGGAGGTATGGAATGCGAAAAACGTAGTGGTATTCAAGCGCTCAATGAATACGGGTTACGCAGGGGTACAGAACCCACTGTTCTTCAAAGAAAATACATCAATGCTATTTGGTGATGCGAAAGAAAGTGTTGAGTCTATTTTTAAAGCACTTTAACCATTCTTGATTTAAAACTATACAGGGTCAGCAATCGCTGGCCCTTTTTTGTTCCGTTTCAATGTTATAGTAATGCAAATCCTTCTGTTAGCTGATGTCAATTGCTTGTAGATTGATGTATAGTTTTGGCTAATGTAATAAGTGACGGTAACAGTTTGATTAAAAAGTTTTTGCTCGGTTTTGCAACTGTATTGCCGCTTTTTTCGGCACCTGCATTTTCCGATTCACTACCAGAAAGAATAGATACGTTTACAGAGCTATTTAACTATGAAGTAGCTCTTAAGTCGTACGATATTCGTATTCTGCAATCAAATTATCCTACCAAGTTACTTGCGCCAGATTCGCTTCTGCCGCAAACGTCTGACTATCCGTTAAAAGATATCCAACAGCTTTACAGCTTGGCGAATACTTGTCGTGGCAAATTACCATTAAGTCCTTTAATTACTGAGCCTTTAGTATTTACAAGAGCGATTTGTAAAGGGACGCAGCTGACACCTCGTTGGTTCTCGCGTAGTGGTCTCATTCACCCTGGTGGTGGGACGTACGCGGCACGTTATGTGGATAAGTATCCAGAACTCAAACCCAAACTATCTCAGTACATGCATATAAAAGAGCGTGATAACGAGGAAGGGGATGAGTTGCTAGAAAGCTTGAAAAACATGGATGACGACGCCATTAATGCTTTGATTGCAGGCGCGAGCATGTTTATTGAAGGTAATGAACTTTGGCTAAGACGTGGTGACCGTTACTTTGTTTTCGAGAAAGATATCTGGCAAGAGAACGTAGCGAATGCGGGTCTGTCATACGCTCTAGCCTCTCAAAGCAAAAGTTGCTTTGTTAAACGAGGCAATATTTGTTGGGATGTAGAAGATCACTCGCAAGTTTTGCGGATCAGTATGATCATACTGGTAATCGCCAATATTCTTTTGGTGATTGGTTGGGCGGTGTACCGTTGGAATAGCAAGCGAGAAGAACTACGTAGTAGAATGCTCGTGTTGCAAATTTTAACGCATGAGCTCAGAACACCGATTGCATCCCTGTCACTAACGGTTGAGGGCTTTCGTCGAGAGTTCGAGCATTTGCCTGAAAGTGTGTATGACGAATTCCGCAGATTGTGTGAAGATACGCGCCGCCTGCGTCAATTGGCAGAAGCGAGTAAAGATTATTTGCAATCTGATAACCAAATGCTTGCAACAGACTGGGTACCATCCGTTGCAGATTGGTTAGAATTTAAGATCGAAGAAGAATTTGATAGTGCCGTGCTTTTTAACATCAATGAAGATGTGGCTGCTAAAGTTAATGTGTACTGGTTAGGAACTTGTATCGATAACTTGCTTCGTAATGCGCTTAAGTACGGTGTCGCACCGGTTGAATTGGATGTCTCAACTAGTGAAGAAAAAATAGTATTCCAAGTCCGAGATGCAGGAGGCCTAACGGCTAAAGATTGGGCAAATTTGAAGAAACCGTTCGTAAGTAAGAGCGGGTTAGGACTTGGATTAACAATCGTTGAATCTATGGTAGGCCGCATGGGCGGAAAAATGTCCTTAATGGGACCACCTACAACTTTTATATTGGAGATACCTTGTGAAACAGACACTGCTTCTCGTTGAGGATGATAAAAACTTGGCTGACGGCCTGTTAGTAAGCCTGGAACAAGCAGGATATGAGTGTTTACATGTGGAGCGTATTGCAGACGTAGAGCCACAATGGAAAAAAGCTGACTTGGTAATTCTCGATCGCCAACTCCCAGATGGTGACTCTGTACAATGTCTCCCAGAATGGAAACAGATTAAAGACGTACCAGTTATCTTGTTAACGGCACTTGTTACCGTAAAAGATAAAGTTGCAGGCCTTGATTCCGGCGCGAACGACTACTTAACAAAGCCTTTTGCTGAGGCGGAGCTTTTTGCGAGAATCCGTGCACAGCTACGAGCACCGGATTCAGCAGAACAAAGCAACGCTGATAAAGTGATTACAAAAGACTTAGAGATTGACCGCTCGACTCGTGAAGTGACTTATAAAGACGAGCTAATTACGCTTACTCGAACAGAGTTTGATTTGCTGCTATTTTTGGCGTCAAACTTAGGTCGCGTGTTTACTCGTGATGAGCTACTTGACCACGTTTGGGGTTACAATCACTTCCCGACAACACGTACGGTTGATACACATGTACTACAGCTTCGTCAAAAACTGCCAGGACTGGAAATTGAAACACTTCGTGGTGTTGGCTACAAGATGAAAGCATAAGTCGTAATGAAAATACTACTCCCTGTAGTTGTCTCATTAGCGTTAGTGAAACCAGTCCATGCGATGGACTGGTTTCAAACTAACACGCCTTTAACACAGGCACATCAACACTTACTTGAAGATGATCTTGCGGGTATGTTCAACTCTCTTGTTGAACTCTGGCAAACGGAACCAAGTAAAGATTTGACTCCTCACCTTAATGATCTTCTTGGTCAGTCACTATCTAAAAACTGTGGCAAGGCTCTCACTGGTGTAACGCTGCCTGATTGGATAAGTGGTGTGAACGTTATTCGTCAGACTATTCAAAGCCCTGGGCGAGATACATTTAGATTGGTGATCAAGCTAAGAGCTACAACTGACATCGAAAATATTTCATTTAATCGATGGGTGGATGATTCTATATCCGCGGACAGTTCATTCAGCTATGAACAACAGCCGAACGGGACAGAACTTGCCAACGAGCGTAGTTACTCGAAACGCTATAACTTAACAGGCAAGCTTGAAGCTGGTTTATATCACTTAACCGTTGTTTCTACTGATAAACAAGAGTATCGAACTTGGGTAATACTTGGAGATTCAAACTCTTCTCAATATGTTCGTTGGACATCTAAAGAGAATTGGAAAGTAGAAAAGAGCGCACTTCGTAATCCCCATTGTCCATTACCGCAACTTGAAGTTGGTTTGTATGACTACATTGATGGCCAGTACGAGCAAATGTGGAAAAAGACTTATGAGTCTAACTATCCAAATTCATTGGAGCTAGCGGGTGTCCCAAACGATAGATACGTATTGGCGGTAAGTATCAATAGTCGCCGTTGGCAGGGCGATATAATTGTTGAGCAGGCTCAAACTATTAGCCGAACCTATGATCTTTCCCAGGAAGAATAGTTAAAGAAATACTACTTGTGCCGATAAAGGTTCAGGACGAACTAAAATCACAAGTGTAGTATGAAAAACAAATATAAAATTCTTGCCACTTCTGTTGCTACTATTCTTTTCGCTAATGCTGCCTCTGCTGCTACTTATGCGATAGAGGCTCGTAGTGATGCAATGGGTGGCGTTGGTACCGTATCAGCAACTTATCTAACTGCGCCTTTTTTCAACCCCCGCTCTTACTGCGATTTATCGCCGAAATGACGATGCAGGCATGATCGTGCCAAGTTTTGGTGGCAGCTACGATGATCAATATGATCTAGTTGATGAGATCGAACGCATCAGCAAATTGACAGACGTCGATGAAATCAAAAAATCGATGGATGCTATCGATGGGAAAAAGACAGACTTTGATCTTGGTGGTGTCGTTGCCATTGGTATTCCCAACAAATTCTTATCTGCAACTGCATACGGTAAGCTATACACTGAATCATTCGTACAACCAAATGTTGATACCTCAGGTACTAATCCATTAGATGATAGCTATGTACAAGGTGTTTCTATTGGCGTGGCTGAAGCAGGTATTTCACTTGCTAAATACACTAATTTCATGAACCAACACCTTTCTTTTGGTGTTACTCCTAAACTTCAGCGTATATACACATACTCATACGCCACGAGTTTTCAGAATTTTGATACTAAAGACTTACGTGAAAATGAGACCGCGGAAACGATGTTTAACTTAGACGCCGGCGCACTTTGGTTCTTTGGCCCATATCGTCTCGGTATTTCAGCGAAAAATTTGATCGGAAGAGACGTTAAAACAAAGTCATTCCAATATGGCAGCGATACGATAAAATCATACGAATATAGCATGCGTCCTGTATACACCGTTGGGGCAGGGATTGTTGCCGATTACTTTACGATGAGTGTTGACTACGATCTTAACGAAGAAAAACGTTTTTCATCCTTTGATGATAATACGCAAATGATTCGAGCTGGTATTGAATTTGATATTTTGCGTCAAATGGCATTACGAGCAGGGTATATGAAGAACTTAGCTCGAAGTAATGACGAAGGAACCATTACTGCTGGTATCGGGTTGTCTCCACTTAAGTTGTTCGAATTGGATATCGCAGCTCAGTACACAAACGAGAACGCTATGGGTGCATCCATTAATTTCCTTGCTACCTATTAATTGAATCGTTATAGTCAGCTCCTCAAAATGAGGAGCTTTTTATGTTTGACGATTTACCCCCTCTATCTCACCAAGAGCAACAACAAGCTGTAGAGAGAATTCAAGAATTGATGGCGAAGGGCACAAGTACTGCAGAAGCTATCAAAATTGTTGCCGAACGGATTCGATCTGAGTACGCAGAAAAACAACAGCAACAAAACTAATCAATTCATGGACAGGGCATACGCCCTGTTTTTTTTGCGTTTCTATTTTCTATTCCTTTACATTCCCAAATACCACCATGGTTACGCTGTAACTACAATTTACTATACCTATATGATTTTAATCTTGCTCAATTACCTTTAAGACTAAATAGTGAGTTGGTAAAATTTTACCTCATTATGTTAACCTTGGTTTGCATAGTGCAGGTAATTAGGCATTTTTTAAAGAACTTATAAATTAAACTCAATTATATCAATTATTTACCTCGGTCTTTTAATCTGCCAACCATATTGGTCGCGATTGATCTTGTAATTTAATTACAAAGCCCAAGAGAGCCTCGTTCTCAGGCAGAAGATTATGCTAAAAAAAGAAAAAAGAGACACCGTAACTTATAACGATAATTCAACTGGAGTTATTAAATAAGCGATATAAAAACAGTAAGCACTCGCAGACATATGTAATAGATGAAGCGAAATTCATCTTATTGAGCTGCTTTTTTTAGCCGAAATACGTCTCCTGGATTTGAGCGGAGCGTTACATATTGAGCATGCTTAATCTAAAGTAGTTTTACTAAACTAGGCGACGTTGAAGTGGGTAATATGAAACCTCAAGAGTAGTAGAAATCAAGAGTAGTAACGCGTGTTACAACGTAATGTTTTCTGGCATCCTTCCTGTTAAATAGTCCGATAATTAGAGAAGAAATTGGAAAAACATCGTTGATCTTTGGATGAGAGGAAGCAACAAGGTTGCAATGAAAACTATTTGCCTGTTTTACACTAAACTCCTTTAACTATCATGTAGCAGTAGTTTTGATGTTGTGTTCGCTCTATGTGGACTAGACTTAATATGAGAACAAAAACTAACCTAGGGAGGAATGATGGGTTATAAGCACGTTTTGGTTGCTGTCGACTTATCTCAATCTAGCCAAGCCGTTATCGAAAAAGCAATAATGCAAGCAGATAACTCAAGCAGCAAACTCTCATTTGTTTACGTAGATGTTGATCGCATAGTCATGGAAGCGAAGGAAGAGCAAGAATTGGAAAGAAGGCTGCAAGAGCTCGCTGATAAATGCTTATACCCAGTAAACGAGACCATGGTAGTAATAGGCGATCTTCATATAAAACTATCGGGAATCGTCAAAAAAGAGGGGATAGATTTAGTTGTCTGTGGTCATCATCACAACTTATTGAGTCGCTTTTTTTCATCGATACCAAAGGTTGTGAACGAAGTTGAAGCTGATTTATTAATCGTCTATTTAGACGAGTGATCGACAACTCTTGTTCGCACTCATCATTTTTTGTCACTAAAAAGCCGAACTTTTATGTTCGGCTTGGTGTATCGGTGATAATAAAAGTTTTTAGCCAGGAATGATTGATGTCTCATGAGATAAAACAGATGCAGACTCCGCGTTTGACTGCAGATCAAAATGTACGTTAACTTGCACGCCTTCTCGCTCAAAAGTGACATCATCAAAATCGGTCATAGCGATTTTGAATCCATTTCTAGCAAAAAAGCCAGTCACCATAGTTCGCTGCTTAATTTCTAATGCAGACGCGAGTAGCTTATCCATGGCATTCTCCTTGGTTATTGTGGGGATATGGGTAGAAGATACACATAGATTGGTATGAAATCAATTTTATATAAAGTTGCCTTTGATGAAAATTTTAATGTAAGTCAATCTATCGTTTACCCCACGTGATTTATTCCACGCAAAACCTTGATAACAAGACGGCAGAGCATCTCACATTGTGATAGCAAGCATAAAGATGGGGGTGTTAATAAATACCTCTGAAACAATATGTTACAAAGATTAGCGTTAGGCCTAGTTGAGTAGACAACGCATCTGAACAACCGCCCTAAAATGACTCACTCTTCAATACTTGTGATAACTCAGACCTAATAAAAGTAGATATCTCAGCTAGCTTTCTTGGCAAAGGGTTTTGATAAGGGTAGGCAATATACATGGAACGTTCTATATCAAAAGTTTGCGATATTCGGATGTTTTTGTCTATATAGTTACTTTTAACAAGATAGTTTGGAATGACACCAACCCCAACTCCCTCAGAAACAAAGTTTATTAAAATAGAGGTGTTATCAACTTCGATAACATCAGTATATTGATTTTTAATTGATTCCTTATTCGAATGATGTTTGTAGATTAATAGTGTTTTGTTGTTAGCATTACTTACCCTAGATATCAAAACATCACTATAATCACCAATTTTATGTGCAATAAGAGTGTCATCAATAACATTATTAAGCCTAATCGCTAAATCTACATTGCTTTCTAATAAATTTTCTACATTGTTACTTGATGATATTTCAAAATCAACTTTTGGATATCGTTCTTTTAAGTCTTTAAGAACAGAACCAAAAATAGAAGAGGCTATAGAGTTGGGCATTGTGATTTTGAACTTTCCATCAATGCATTCACTCAACGAGCTAGCTCTGTAATTTAACTCGTGCAAACTCTCTAACGTCTTGATAGCAAGCTCTCTAATGCTTTCGCCATGATCAGTTAAAACGAGTTTCCTTGTTGTCCTGTGGACGAGTGTTACGCCAAGTTGTCTTTCTAATGCTGCTAGCTGCCTGCTGACTTGAGCTTTCGACTTTCCAAGTTCTTTTGATGCCTCTGTAAGAGAGAGGTGTTTACAAATGGCAGCAAAGCAGATCAGCTCATTGTTCATCAATTCCATGATTGTTACCTTTTTGCAACTCTGAGTCACGTTGTCTTTTAACTGGTGGGAAAGTATAACTTGCATCATCGGAGGGGGACAATGATATTTAAAAGCCGCCATGAAATAATGGCAGACTACTATCTTAATAAAACCATATTGGATATTAAGTTAAACCGATATCCTGAAGGAATTAACTCAATCGGATTAAATATAGAAAATAAAGATTTAAAAATAAAAAAATTGTCTCGCAAAATTACTAAGTTGGATTCGGGTGATTTAATGTTGATTGTGCATCATTGATAAAGACTCATTTCATATCGGAAAAAGTAATAATAAAAGTTGAAATTGATTCTTTAAATTATAAAGTTAAACGTGTGAGGATATTTAAATATGAAGACTGCAACACAAAATTCGAAAAGATCTGTTTATCAGAAAGATACATTGTATAGAATTATAAATAATATTAGTACTTTGTATACCAAATCACTAGTAAAATTATTTGGTGAAGAGTTGAGAGTCCATCATTGCAAACATAAGATTAATGTAAGAACCACTAACGAGTTGAGTGAACATATGAAGAAAGATCTAGGTATAGATTGAAAAGTAGCGAGTTTACACTTGTTAGATTCCTTGTTCCTATAAAGATAATCTAGTACTTACACTTTTGGGTTAAGCAAATGCGTGTCCATGTTGACTCATATTGAACGAGCAAGATGCAAAACCAACGTGCATGGTGTCGGACGTAACCAAAGATACAGTTCAAGTGGTCGCTGTGGTGGAATCGAAACCAAAGATACAGTTCAAGTGGTCGCTGTGGTGGAATCGAAGTTCATGGCCCATACAAGACAGCTGATGAAGCTTGCAAAGCAGCAACAGCCAAATACGGTGTAACTAAACTGACTTCACCAATGCTAATCTTCTAACCCTTAAGTTCGTATTATATGTGTTATGTTAAATTCACCTTTAGTGTAAGTTAGTACACCAACTCTTCTTTCATTATTTCATTCAACATAAGTTATTTACCATAAAGTATATAATAATCAACAACTTATTATCTTCGAAATAAGTTGTTGATTATTAATTTCACAAAACATAGAAAACGACTTAGTAATGCTATATCTTCTAGTCTATTATTGTACATTGTCGTTAAATCTATGAGAGTTAATTTGTTCATGTATAAGGTTGAAAAATGTGGCGACGAGTTCTGGTGCATTCTAGATGTGCAAACCACTATGCCACCACTACTTTCGTTTCGTTGGCTAGAATCTCAGTTAAAAGAAAAAGCACTTGGCACCCAAAAATCTTATATGGACTCTCTCAAGCTGTTCTATGACTTTTGGTTACAGAAACATGGTGTTTCTCTGGATTACTCTTTCTATCGTACCGATTACCAAGACGTAGAAGCTATGATTGCTGAGCTTGATGCCTTTTGGGATTTCCTGATGGCTGGCAAGCTGATCACTAATATTACTGCGCTTCCATCTTCTGTTAATGCAAGCGAAGAAACTAACAGGAAAAAACGAACTGCTGCCAAGCATTGTCGCGTGGTGTGTAACTTCATTAAGTTCTTAAATTCAACCTACATATCAGCATCTTATATAGATGAAGACCGTAATACCCTTCGTAGATTGAGAACTGAAACCGCAGAGAGATTGAATGAGGCTCGTGAAAAGTTCAATAAATTCAATAAGTCTGCTGCTAAAGCCACCACCAGTTTCGATGATTTGAAGAGTTTGACTGAAGAGCAATACGTGGATTTCTTCAAAGTGCTTCTGCCAGATGTGATGAAGCCGCTAAAGAACGACAAAACGGGAGTTATTGAATGGGAGTTGATCAAAAAGAACCCTCTCAATCCTATTGTCACCTATGAAGTTCAAATGCGAAATTACCTCTTAACAAACTTACTTGTTAAGTACGGATTGCGCATTGGCGAGTCCCTACTCCTTCGAAAGAATTCGTTCAAAAAATCACGAACCGTAGAGAACAGTTGGATTATGAGTGTCAGGAATCTATCTGATGATTCATTAGATGATTCTGCCATTGAAGATGAGCGAAATAACAAGCCTCAGATTAAGACAAAGTTTAGTAACCGACACATTCACGTTACTGCTGATGACTACAAGAATTTGATGACCTATTACAGGTTTATTAGATCGCCGGAAGCCAAGCATGACTTTATCTTTTCAGCAAGCACCAGTCCTTTTAAGCCATCGAGTTACTCGACTGTGATGACTCAGTTCAAAGATGTTACAGAGTCGTTTAAGAAACATTTTCCTGAGCACTTCGATCCCGAGTATGCCGAATCTATAACAAAAAGTATCTCTCCCCACTGGCTCAGGCACACGTGGGCTTTCGGCACAATGGAAAACTTATATGACAAGCTCAAACAAGAGTTCATTGAGGCTGGTGCAGTGAACGTCAAAGGAATAATGGCAGAAGTGAGAGATAAATTACGAACACTTGGTGGGTGGTCTATCAATTCGACCATGCCCTCCAAATATGCGAAACGTTTCGAAATGCGTAAGGCAAATGAAACGTTAATGCATGTCTACAATAGCCATAAAACTGACGTTACCCTTTACGAGTTTGACGAAGAACTCCCATGGTAGAAACAGTACAACATCTTAACCTTTTTGCAGGAAGCAACAATGAGCAACGTAACACATCTGAACCAAACGAGTAGCCCAAGCCTAGCGCCAGCCTTTACGGTAGCGCAGAAAGCCTTTATTAATGACTTACATTTACCTGCTGTGATGGCTATTGACGTAGCAGCCCAAGATGATACCTCCCACGTTCAAACGAAAAGTGACCGTTGGGAGTATGTCAGATTGGGACGTATTCATGTTCTCAAGTTTGACCTGTCTCCTGAATGGAATAAACTGTTGAAATTATTGGTGATAAAGTACACTTCAGGACACCTAGCCCCGTTACCATCAGTTAAGTTTACAGAAATCAAGAGCGCTATCAGATCGTTAGAAGACGTCTCCTACGGGACATTCTATAAATGGCTTGAAGTTCGTGCTGCTGCTAACAAAGCCCACGGATATTTCGAAGTTAAATCGTTTACTCGATATCTTGTAAGAATGGGGTTCCCTGACTTTGACATTGACGATTTAGAGTCATTGGTTCGCTTACCTGTTCCCTCTACTACCGATCCATTTCTTCGCTATCAAGATGTCGAAGCCGCAATGCCTACCCACTTCAAAAACCTGATAGTAAATCGGCTGGTTGAGTTCGGCACGCCAGAGGGACTTTCAAGTCTTAACAACAAGGAACTAAAAGACTTATCCGTTCTCGCGATTTCTTATGGCGTCGGTTGTCGTCCTCAACAGTTTGCAAAGCTGATTGGTGGCTCTGTAAAACTACATTCAATGAATCATAAAACTGGCTTAAAACGATATTTAATTGCGGTTCCATTGGTCAAGCAAAGCGCAGTGACTGATTCGACTACACCAGTTGCGTTGAGCAGCGAAATTGGTCGCATTATTGATGAATACAAGAAGCGGTTCAATATTGAAAATGGGGATACTTTGTATCCCTATGACGGTGATAAAAAGCGTTCATTATCTCAACAGTTGCATAAGTCTCTCAACGATGCACTGCTGTTTATCCAGCCTGAACACGTAAAGGTCGCTATTGCAAATGAGCGAATGGATACCCCGACTTACACGCTCTATGATTTCCGACACAACATTGGTCATAGCATGGCAATGCTTAATGCGTCAGCGGAAGAAATAGCCATGGTGCTTGGTCATGCTTCTACGGTTGCTGCCAGTTATTACATACAAGCGACGCCAGAGATAGCCTTATTAAAACATAAAGCTCTTGGTTCAAATCCTGTCTGGAAAGGCATGATGGGACTGCTTTTAACTGGCTATTCTGTGGATGAAACTGAATGGCAGGGATACTTTGTTTCGGGGATCATTCGGGGCAAGTTAATTAAGCGAGTTGGAGGATGCAAAAGACACCAAAAACTGTGTCACCTTCAGAAAGTTCGTAGCTGCTACGGCTGCTTTTACTTCAGACCTTTCAGGGATATCAGCAAACATAAAGAGGTGCTCGATATCATGACTGAAGAGCTAATTGACGTTGTTGACGTTTCACAGGAAGGTCAAGGTGTACTCAACCCTCTTATAGATACTGCAACACAGACTAAAAACGAAATTGAAATGGTGATTAACCGTCTTGAGGCTGGCTTTCGATGAAACAAAACTACGAGCAATTAAACGACTTTATATCCCTGAATAAGTCGTTCTTCGAAGATGCACTTTTACCTGAAATTAATGCAGGTAACGAGCAATACTCTTGGCAATCTCAAAACTGGACATTTGGAGGGGTTTCCTCAGGTATATTTGCGACGACAAAAGGACATGTGAATTTTGGTCAAGCCAGAACCAATTCAATGAAAGGCATGTTTAAGGGTGACGAACAAAAATTAGGTACGATTGATTTGAACCCAGTTTTTTCTGAATTCATCAAGGCTTACTGCGTGTCACTTTTCAGGGATAGAACTGCCTCTGGGTCAGTTGTAGTTAACACACATATACTTTTTAAGCGTGTTTACGTTCGCATGTTGATGCGTGGTATTGAGCCTCACCCTATCAATATTACTTCTGAAATCTTGCAGGAAGCCGTTGACCTATGTGCTCAATCACGAACAGGCAAATCAGCAGACACTAATGCGGCTGATGACTACATTCGAGCGAAGCAAGTAGTCAAAGAATTAAACTATCTTGGCATAACTCAAACTGAATTAGAGATTGAGACAAAGCAAACGAACATCTCGTACAATTACACAGATCAAGTTAAGAATGAACAGAAGAAAGAAGGTGAAGCCCAAAATAGTAAAGACAAAAACCTGTCCATTCAAACCTTCTTAAATATCGTTGCCCTACGCTCTTTGGTTCAAAATGATGGAGAAAAAATAGTTCTCAACTTTGTGTTGTTACTGATGGTAACAGGCTTTCGTCATATGGAAGGGGCAACCGCCCAATATGATAACTTTAAAGTTGTTGAAATTAGTGACCCTTACACAAAGGACGCTATGGAAAAACGGGGCTTGCCAACTTACTTTGTGGGTCTGAAATATCGTGGTGAAAAAAAAGCAGGCATTCGCACACATTGGTTTGAGCCAATGACAGTTGATCTACTTGAAGAGATTGTAGTAGACACGATATGCCTCAATGAGCGACTTCGTCGTCAAGTAGAACATATTAGAGCAAATAATTTTAAATCATTTCTTCCGTATACATGGGTTGGCAATCATAACAGCGAAGTTATTGAGTTACGCCCTAAAGTCGCGAACCTTGATTTAATCGTCGATGATGTTTACGAGTCCTATGCGAAGACTGTCGTTTTACGTGGTCGCGGAGCCGCACGAGACTACGCCAACAAAAAAATGTTGGGTTACGGAATTATGCCCTTCTCAGAAACTGACACTGGTAGAAACAGCAAAGAGAAACGATACAACCACAGTGATATTGATACATTTATCAAGGCGGTCTTGGAAGAAGATAAAGGAATTTCGTCGGACTTAATCTGGCGCTATACAGATTCAGACACTAAAGAAGTGATTAGTATTCCATACGAGAAATTGCTATTTATTTTACCCTTAGGTAGTGCGAACCTAACCCGACAAGCTGCTCTGAAAGTCATTCCACAGGTAATTGATAAAGACGTTATCAGTCAGTTTTTGGGATATGGGCAAACAGGAAACCGTGAGCGTAGTGTGTTTGCGAAATACGGTTTAATCAATGAAAATGGTGAGGTCGATACAATGTATTCTCACTCCCCAAGGCATGGGATAAATACATTTTATGCATTAGCCGATGTGTCTGACCATCTTCAAGCGATGTTTATGGGACGCAACAATATCAAGCAAAATAAGAACTATCAGCATCTAAGCTTTGAAGACCGTGCTGTTTCTACCGAGTTGGTCTCGTTTGGTAATGCCAAGCAATTTTCCAGCGAGGGAAAGGCGTTAGAGACGGTGAAGGAGCAAGCCTCCATAAAAATCAACCCAAGTCTTACTCCCTTAAATGCACTAGCACAAGCACTCGGCACACAGACAACAAGTGAAGATAAAACCTCATTCATTGTCGATTTGTCAAGCAACAGCTCAAGCGATGTATTCGCTGAGTTTGGTGAGCTGTTTGACTTGATCGATGAAGAAGAAATGGATGATAAGTCATCTCTAGCCAGAAAAGAGGCTGAGGTTCGCCCCCACTCAGATTTGCATGAAATGAACCTCGGAAGCTGTATGCGCAAAATATCGACGTTCTCATGCCCTTACAACATGAAGTGCCAAGACGGCTCACCCTGTGCGTATTTTACTCTTACTGGTAGATCTGACGAGGAACACAAAGTTAGGCAACTGGGAGAAAGAATTGCCTCTCAAATAACTGTCGTCAATCACATGGAGTTAACTGGAGAACTTTCTGTCGAGGAGTGTGAAGAGATACTTGGTGAGCTTCATTCCCGCCAAGATAATGTCTCGTATCATGAGAGCCAGTCTGACACCCTAGTGAATGAAAAGACATTGATAAATTTGGCAGCTTTAGATGGGAATCGAAAACCGAAAATGCTTTCAGAAATATTTGCGGTTGCTCAGCGTGACATAAAGTCAATGAAGGCATTAGAGTCCAAACGTAACAAAGAACTTCATACAGCACCTCTCCCAACGGATAATGCTTAGCCTTATGGCTGCTCAAGTCAAATCGTTGACATCTAGCGAATATTGAGCTGTGCGAACGTAATGAGCGGTTCAACTATTTTATTGAACAGCCACCAAATAATCAAACTTGTAAGGGGCATTGATTACACAGAGTGTCATCAATGCTACACCAGATCATTAGGAGTTAAACATGAGTGAAAAACTCAAGGGCAAAGAGCTTGATGCTCGAATCGAGCAAGAGCTATTAGATATGCTTAGTGAGGGCTACGAGCGTTCTCCTATAACTCAGGCAAACCTCTTTAGAAGGCTCAAAGAACGGGACTTAATAAACAGTAAAGCGACTTTAACTAGCCGTAAAGAGTTGATAGAAATGTTTGCCAAAGACCAGATTGGTAAACTGAATGGAACGTTTGGTGAAAGCGTCAAAAGCTCGCGCTCTATGAGCAGAAAGGAGTTGGAGACTGCCAATGCTAATCTTAACGACCAAATCAGAGAATCAAGACGCATGGTGCAACAAAACACGACTTGCATCTTAAACATGATTAAAGTGATTCGTGCACAAACCACAGTTAAGAATATCGAGCGCTGCCTGTCCCCTTATCTCATAAGAGAGTTGCATGAATTAAAGATGATGGATAAATCAAATAACGATGAGTGATCTAAACAAATTTAATGCCGTTAACAACAAACCCATTTATACAGTGGTTCGGCAGTGAGACATACTTCAAGGTCAACGACCCAATTATTTTCACCAAAATGATCAAGAACTAGGAGTCCAGAACGGCACTATAAGCAAAATCATCAAGTATGAGGCTGATAATAAGACCATATATGTCGATTCAGATAAAGGGGGAAATGACGAAGATTCAAACATCGTTTGCTGCGCTCGTTTTTACGATATGGATCTTGCTTATGCTATAACGCTTCGCAAGGCGTAATACTCTGGCTCGTTGATAACAGTTGGATATATACAGCAGTGACACGCGCGACGGACAAGTTGGTCATTGTTGGTAGAGAGAAACGATGGTTGAAGCTATTTCTCTACCATCTTCGCCGGAAAAGGCAGACTTACCTTTCAAAATTGATTAGAAGTCTCGTGTTAAAAATACTTGTACATGTAATTGTCCTGAAGTGTTGTCGCCGCCTGTCTTTTGTTCTGAAAAGCTTTTGCCCCAAACCTTCTCAGGGTCATCAGTCATAAGGTTTCTATTAATTTCAGTTTGATTCAATTTATCTAATGCCTCATTATGTGTTTAGTTGATTAAAAATCTAACTTATCCGTGGACTAAAAAGTTGAGTTCAGGTCACATGCGCACTAATAAAATCTTAGAGGCAAAAAAGGACTGAGAAATGGTTACCGAAGAGTGGCTAGCTAATCTAAACACAGAGTTCCGAGCTGCTGGCATAGAGCAGCGACGGCGGCCTTGGGAGGCAATTCGTCGTTATTCAGAGCAATTCAATACCTCGGTGAATTTTTCATCGGATGTCGCGAAAACCATTTTTAAATGGTTTGAGGCAAATTCAAAGCCAGGAGCACATCAAGTTGGGAGCTTATATGAAGCCGTATATTTCTATGATGCGCAATTTTGGGTTGTTTCTATTCCAATTTCGTATGGCACGGTTCAGTTAAATGCTCTCGATTGTATCCACGAAATGCCTAATGGCATCAAACAAGAGATGATGGCAGATCATAGGCAATCTTGGGATTACGTGATCTATTGGGCGGACTGTTTAGACTATGGAATGGGGGTAGATGATCTACGCAAAATGCAAGGCTTGAATGAATTTGGCCTTCAACTACTCATGTCAGCAGATCAAGAGCTAAGGTCTGCCACATCCATACTTTCCCAACATCGACCAGATCCTCGCGCCATTCTTAATTGCAGAATGGCTCTTGAAATATTTTTTAAGTCATACGTTGCCTTGAAAAATGGCCTTACACAAAGCGAGGCAAAAGCCATCGGCCATAACTTGAATAAGGGGCTAGATAAGTTTATCGAGGCATCAGGGTTCGATGATTGGGAGAGTACAAGACAACTACTATCAGTTTTTCCTGATATACATGAGCGCTACAAAGAGCAAGACATAACCTTTCGAAAGCTTTGGGATGGTTACTCGCTAGCTCACTCTTTAGGCGCGGTTATTATCAGAGAGTTTACCGACAGAAATACGATTCAACAAGTGATGGCCTCTAGCAATGCAAATTAACTCGGAAGTGCCCCATTCCGTGCTAGCCATCACAAGAGAGTAATCGTCAGTGCACAAATTTGCCTTAGCTAAATTATGGCTAAGCTAAGGCTTGCTTTAACTGAGCAATAAGGTAGTGACTAACTAAAATGAAGACGGTACCTTCCTCATTGTATGTTTATGAAATGAATGTTGGGCTTCAGCTCACAATTTTAACCAGCAAAAAGGCGAACCATTGGTTCGCCTATCCAGTGTTCTATTTTTAGCTTACTTAAATTATGCTGCTACTTCATTTAGCTCATATTCACCTTCATAGTTTTTCATTTCTTCGAGGACTTCATCTGCGGAAACGAAGAAAAACTCTTTCCTACCATTAACAAGATTTACTCTCTGTTCGGCAAATCTAGTGTGTAAGAACCGTTCAAATGTTGGTGCATCCTCAGTAAATGCGAATGCGTGGACATCAAATAGTTCAGGTACTGAAGCATCACCTAGCTCTTTTACTCGGTCATTTGGGTCAGCACGTCGTGTCATTCCTATCTTGACGACGCTATCGCCAAACGACAATTTATTTGATATCACATACACATAGCCAGCTCTTGTTTGCTGAGCTAGAGAAACAGCTCTTTTCTCCTTTTCACGAAGCTTTTCCAGTTCTTGCTTATGGAATTCATACAAAGCCCTTTGCTCTGCACTGCTGGACTCAAGTTTACTAAGTTCTTCAGCAACCAAGCGCTCCATAACTTGTCGTTCTTTCTCTGCTTTCTCCGCAGCAGCTTTTATTCGTTTTTCCTCTCGTTCAGCTTCTCTTTGAATTTGAAGCTCTTCGCGTTCTTCATCCTTGAGTTCTTGCTTGAGCTGGGCGATCTCGTAACCCAACCTTAGTTCCTTAATTTTCAACTGCAAATATTCATTTTTTAGGTGTGTTTTTACTAAGTCTGCTGAAGAATTAATCTCCTCAAAGGTTTTTTGAGTGCGCTCTATAAGTCGGTTGATATTGTTCCAATCAACCAAGGCTGAAGCCGCTTTAAACTCATTATCTAGGCATCGTAGTCTTAATTTAATTTCTCTGTTAAACAGCTTTTTAGCTTCTGACTTTTTACCATTAACAGCGACGTCTTTGCCCATAGAGCAGATACATGCCCGTTTATCGCTAACGAGCTGTTTTATTGCCAACTTAGTTTCAGCGTATCTACTCTCAAGGCTTTCTAGGTCACGTGACGGTGATAGGTTGGTATAAGATATGGAGTCAGTGGTGCCGACACCAAGGTAGTAATTAGAGAGCTGTTTTTCACCTTCCTTCAGGAGGAACAGCTCTTTTTTATAACTTTCTTGTAGAGCTTGGTAGTTATTTGCAATATCTGAGAGTAGTTGTTCTTTCTCAGTTGCTGGGGCATAAACTTTCTCAATATCTTCATCTTGCAGTTGTAGTTCTTTCAGTGAAGAACGAGATCTTATTAATAAAATCAGTGAGAGCACAGTAAACGCAGCTAAGGCGATAGTAACGAACATAGACACTCCTTAAATTGACTGTGGTAACTGGCTAGAAGCGGAAGCTGTTTCCACTGCTTCTTGTTTGCGAGCTTCTCTGATTAGGTGACTCTCTCGATACTCTTTTGCTTCTACGTCAAAGTACCAATCACATTCAACACCAAGTTCTTCCATTGCTGTTGCAACTTCTTGAAGAGCTACTCTGAAGAACTCTTTGCGATGATTTTCAGTGTTCACCCGTGCTTTATTGAACTTGCGGTGAAGCTCTTTCTCTATTTTCGGCGCATTCTCTACAAAGGTTAAGGCGTGCACATCAAATTTGAATGGAACACTGGCATCACCTAGCTCATTTACTCGATCCATAGGCTCTAATCGGCGCGTCATTCCGATTTTCAAAACGCCTTCCCCAAAACTACCAATGTTAGAGATTACATATATATAACCAGCTTTCGTAATTTGAGCCTGAGAGGTTGCGCGTTCAAACTTACTTTCTAGCTTTTCGATCTCTTTTTGCATTTTGGCGATCTTTTCTTCCATACCTAGAGCACTTGTACCGTGAAGTTCTTTCGCTAGTTTTTGTGCTTTCAAAAGATCTGATTTTTTATAGTAAATCTCATCTTCCAGCTCGTCCGTATCGCCTCCAGATTGCTTAGCCTGTTTAGCTTGCTCTCGCAGCAGTGCTTGTTGTTTCTTCTTTTCCTGATTAATTTTCTCTTTGTGAAGCATCTCCTTATGCCATATGGAGAGTTCTTCTACCTTCAAATTGAAGTATTCTTGTGAAATGGCGACGTTTGCTGTTTCACCGAGCTTCTCCAATTGTTGTTCTAATTTGTCTAGTTTATTTAAGGCTGTGTCGAAGCTCGAATGGCGCATTTTCTTTCGAATCATATCGAACTCGGCATTAAATGCTTTGAGAAGAAGGCGTTGGTATGAAGTGACCATTTGCGCTCCTTTTGCTTTACTACCAAACCAATCCCAGTCTGAATAGGCACTTGTAGCTCGACCCGATTCAATGACCTGATACTGACGCTCAATGCAAGTGGCAACTTTATCTTTTAGTGACTGGCTGTCATCAAACTTGTAAGCGGGCGGAAAGAGACCGACGTTAATGTATTTCATTTGCTCTTTATTTTTAGTCGCTTCGTCTTTAAGCCGTGAGTAGATTGGCCTTCCGTGCTCAATTTTGGTTTCAATGTCGCCAATTTGATTATCCAAATCTTGAACTATTTCCTCGACGGACTTTTCAGCTAGAGCTTTCTGCTTTTTATTAATCTCTTTCAGAAGATTTTTACGCTTTTTTTTTGTATAGCTAGCGGATAAAAAGAAGGTGAACGTCAGCAATGCTAGTACAATCCATACTAACTGGTAGGGTTCAGCAGTTTCAGGCATTGATATTCCTTTTGTAAATGTTGGAGCGTGCAGGCGAAATGACACCCATTGCATAAGTAAGGTTAATCATACTTCATATTATGAGGTGGATCTAAGGAACCTGTATGTGACTAAAAATGAATTGTTCTTTGAAGCGTAACAAACGACCATCAAGGTTCGTCATACTCCGAGTAATCCGCGAATACCTAAATTGGCAGATTCACTGACTCGGAAATGTCCAGAGGTATGCCAGCGCCGATCACGGCAAACACACCTTTGTCGAGTAGACGACACCTGTTACCAAGTGTCGCCCCTCTAAGAACCCAGCGTGCAACTTTCACCGCACTAGGCT
>NZ_JAWOWF010000019.1:0-84808 GCF_033340295.1 Vibrio sp. 1401 | reverse complement strand
GCTACGATGATTAACTGATGTAACCGATCAGATCGTAACTTCCTGATTTAGTTCCATCGAATTACGCAACAAAGCCAAAAATTGCTACAAACTCTCAGTCACCTACCTTCTCCAAATAGTTCTGTATATCGCGTACATGATGATGACTTTGCGATTTTGATTCACGATGAATGCTCGGTAGAAACGCTGCAAAGTTATGCCGAAAGTTTAAAGGAAACCTACCACGAGGCAGTGATTGAAGAGGGCCAATACTTAGGAAGTAACATTAGTATTGGTTTGTATCCTTGCATAGATCCAAGTCACTCAGCAGAGGAAATATTACGTAAAGCAGCACGAACTTGTCAGTACGCAAGCGAGCAGAATAAAGACCGTGTTGCGGTTTACAGTGAGAAAACTCAGCATGCCGTAGACCGTTATTTCTTTATTGAGCAAGGTCTAAAAAGTGCACTTGAAAAACAGACATTAAGCGTTAAGTTTCAGCCAATTATTGACGCCAAAAGCTCAAAAGTAGTGAGCTTCGAATCTCTGGTTCGCTGGCGTAGCAAAGAGTTTGGCGAAATTTATCCAGACGAATTCATCCCCGTCGCAGAAAACAAAGGTTTGATTGTCGAACTCGGATATCAAGTCTTTGCCAAAGCGTGTGAATTTATCAAAAACTACCGTGAGCGTTACCAAAACCAAGTTCGTGTCAACGTGAATGTTTCTGTACTCCAGTTAATGAATAGTGAATTCCCTGCGCGAATTAAAGCCATGGCGGATGAGGTTGGTGTCGATCCTGAGTCTATTGTGTTGGAACTAACAGAAACGTTTATTTTGGATAATAATCAGACAGCCATTGCCCCTCTGAATACCCTCAGGGAACTAGGATTTGCACTCTCTCTGGATGACTTTGGATCTGGTTACAGTTCATTAAATAGCTTCTTCGACCTCCCGATGACACAAATCAAAATTGATAGGTCGATGGCGTGGAAAACACTAACCAACCGCTCTTCACAAGAATATCTGAAGTTTCTTATCACTATGTGCCAGGAAAATAATATTGAAGTAGTGATTGAGGGAATTGAAGACGCCAAAATGTGTGAATTTTTTACCGAAATGGGCGTCGATTATCTGCAAGGTTATTGGTTCTCTAAGCCACTTTCTGTTGCCAGTGCAAGCCGCTATTCGTTGAGTTAAGCATACTAGAGCAATATTCCGCACGGCCACGTTAAACATGCTGAACTATTCACTATAGATTTCAGACACTAACTGGCCGTGACGAAAACAAGCTTAATGCCCCATATTAACGTAGACGTTCAAACACCACACTCTGATCTAAATGTTCGTGATACTGAGTGTAATCTAAGCCCACATCAAAGATATATTGGGTCACCAAGTTTCTAACGCACTCAATCAATTGGCTCGCTTGCCATGGCTTCTCAAAGTAGCGATCAATACCTGCGGAGTTGATCGCATTAATCGTATCGGTGTGCGTCGCTTGCCCGGTAAGAAGCACTTTCCTCGTAAAGCCAAAACGACCGTCTTTTGATACATCGGTCAGCAGTTCTACTCCCGTTTTACCTGGCATCACATGATCGGAAATAATCAATGCGATCATCTCGCCTTCTGCATCAAATTCATCCATCAGTTCTAGAGCCTCACCTGCTGATTCGCAGTCTTCGACATTCAACCATTGATTTAACGGCTCTAAATCTTGTAGAACCGCGCTTAGTACCTCTCGTTGGTCATCAACGCAAATTACATTAAGCTTCTCCATGTTCACCCTCTACTGGTAACTTGATTCTAAAAATCGTTTTTTCACTGTCGCTCTTTACCACAATAGAGCCGTTATATCCGGCGATAATGCGCTTCACAATCGACAGACCTAACCCTAAACCAAACGACAATCCCCCCTTTTTAGTGGTGAAGTTTGGCCGGAAAATTTTTCTACGTGTCGCTTCATCAATTTCTGGTCCATTGTTAGCAATCGTGACCAAAATTTTACCCTTACTCTCCCGAGTATGTATTTCGATACCGGGTTTCTCCGTTTCACCAAGTGCATCGCACGCATTCTTTAATATATTTACCCAAACTTGGACGAGTTCGGTTTGAGAACCAATAAAAGCAGGTAAATCCGCAGGGCTAAAACGAACACTCACTCGTCTTAAGTCACTTTGCAGTAGAGCCAAGGCGCGATTGATTGAATCATTGATGTTAATCGCTTCATCCAAGTCGATATCCGTGCGCCCCAATTGTTTTACGGATCGCACAATGCCAACGGTATGTTTAGAAGCGATGCGTAAGTCATGGAGATCTCGCCCCATTTGCCAGAAACGTATCGCTTCTTCTGGTCTTTTTAGCCAATGTTCCGAAAGGAAATTATTTGGAACGGCACGTGCAAGATCACGAGCAACCTCCTTGGTTAAACCGTAGTATTTTTCGAAGTGGCGCCCCCGCTTTCTCGCTTCGCTAGAAGAGACTTTCTGCCCTTGCATTAAACCAAAATCAAAAAATTGACTCGCTTCCGGATGAACTTCTTCAAGCAGTTCCATGATAACTGTCTCTAGCCGTTCTGATTTACTGCTTACAACGCCTATCGCATTGTTCAACTCATGAGCAATACCCGCTGCAAGCTGCCCCAACGTTGTCATTTGCTCTGCGGTATGAAGCTTTTGTAGTGCTTTTTCTTTAGCCAATGCCTCTTGCATTGCGCGCCGTTGACGACGAGATAATTCGTTAACCATCACAGGCATAAATTGTGTCGTCAATGGTCCGTATGTCGCCTCTTCCACGGCGGGCGTATCGCGCTGTATCCAAGCCAATTCAACATCGGTTTGAGCAATCACTGTCGAAGAGGCAGTCCACGTACCAGAAAAGAAACTGTGTACGCCAATAAACGCACCTTGAGACGCAGAAAATACCTGGATCGGTTTCTTGTCATCTTCCGCGTAATAGCCCGCCAGCTCTCCCGAAAGCACATAGTACAAGCGATCGTTGTAGCCTGCTTGCTCAATAAGCACCGACCCGGATAAAACCGTTAATCGGCGTTCAAGGTGATTAAAGTAGCGTTGTACTAACGCGTCTAACTTCGTTTCGTACATGGGTTATCCAATATGCCCAACAGTATGTAAAATCCACACCATCACAAAACTGAGTAATACGCCAATCACGCCTAGCACGGCACCGACACGAGCCATTTGGCCGCTCTCGACATGCCCTGTTGCATGAGCTAACGCGTTTGGTGGCGTACTGATTGGTAACGACATACCGAGTGAAGCGGCAAATGTCACGACCAAGATTAGAGTAACTTCACCGCCGAGAGGCGTTAGCGAAGCCATAGAAGTACCCAGCGCAGCCATAATCGGCATCAGCAAGTTTGCGGTGGCTGTATGCGACATAAAGTTTGCCATTAACAAGCACAAGAAAGCCGCACCAAACAAGACAACATATGGCGAGAACTGATCAAACGGTATGCTGTGTACCACCAGCTTCGCAAGCCCGGTTTTATCTAGAGCAAGGCCCAGAGCAATACCGCCTGACACCAACCAAAGCACATCCCAAGAGATTTTCTTCAAGTCTTCTTTGTTGATGATGCCCGTCAAAGAGAACACTGCGACCGGAATTAATGCTACTGTGTAAGAATTCATTCCATGTGCAGAACCCATCAACCAAAGAATAATCGTGCCGGCAAAGGTGACGTAAACCATTATTGCTTTGGGTGTTTTCAAAAACTTGCTTTTAATGTTCAGATCGATGGTGGTTTGTTCGGCTTTATACAAAAAGCCAATCAGAAACCAGGCTAACGCCATCATCACAATAACGAATGGCACACCAAATACCATCCATTCACCAAACGTAATTAAGTTGTCACCAACCAAATATTTTAGGGCGATGGCATTCGGTGGCGTGCCGATTGGAGTACCAATGCCACCAATGTTGGCCGCAACAGGAATACACAAAGCGAATGCAATTCGACCTGGGTCTTTAGGCCCGAAAACTGCTATCACAGGGGTTAAAATGGACAACATCATCGCTGTTGTTGCGGTGTTTGACATAAACATGGAAAAAACAGCTGTGATCAGCATCAACCCCAGCATAACGAACTTTGGTTTTTGTCCAAATGGTTTGAGTAACACTCGGGCTAAGTTGACATCTAACCTGTACTTTGTCGCCGCCATAGCCAAAAAGAAACCGCCGAGGAAGAGCATGATAATCGGACTAGCGAAGGTCGCCATTATCTCGTTATATTGTAATAGCTCACCAAAATGTGGCTGCCCTTCTTGCAAACGAAAGAGCACAATACCTTTATTTGATACAAGCAATAGCTCTAGGACAATGATCACAACCGAAGTGGCGTAGATTGGAATTGGCTCGAATACCCAGCAAAGTGCGGCAAGCAAGAAGATTGCAATCACTCTTTGCTGGACGATAGTAATGCCATCAAATGGGAACGCAGAGAGAGGCATTAACCAAACAAGCAATGGTATCAATGTTGGAACAACGTATTTGAGATAAGGGCGCATAGTACTACTTCTCTTCCTGAGATGGTTAGCCAGACACATTTGGCGTTTGGAACGCTATTACCCGCCGCAAAACCAAAACTTTCAGACTGTTTTTAAGCCTTCAGAGACGAAATGCGGTAATGGCGTTCCAGAGAAGATTATGTACACTGTTTTCAAACAAAACGTTGGTGCGAGATCAATGAACTCGTTTTCACATTGGAAAACATTTTATATCTGTGTTCAAGCTCACTAAATGCTCACTATTTAAGTTAAATATACTTTTCCATCATAAAGTTAGTTAAGGTTTCTCCCCTAACCTCAACACGTTGTCGAGACTTAACTGTGAAACCCATTTTCTCGTAAAAAGGTCGGGCGGTAATACTCACTTCAGAATACAGTCGTTTTATCCCCTGTACTTTCGCCTGTGAAAAAAGAAAAGACATCAAATCACGACCAACACCTTGTCCTTGGTATTCATGATGGCAAAAGAAATGATCAATCAAGCCGTCACCTTGCAAATCACAATAGCCAACGACCTGCCCTTCTATCTCCGCGACGTATGGTTGAATATCGTCCATTTTTCGTTGCCACACATCGAGGTCAAAATCTGATGGTGCCCAAGCGGAAACTTGTGATTCCGTATAATCGCGACGATTAATGATTCGCACAGTATGGTAAAAGAGTGCCCACAGTGTTGGGGCATCCTCGGTGCGATAACAGCGTATTGAGAGCATCAATTTCCTCATTCCTATTCAATAAATACTAAGCATTAACGCAAAGTGATACTAGTGAACTCATCATTTTCAATGCCAATCACTAAAGGCTTCCCAATCTGATCACTGTTCATCAATACGGTAGTATTCAGCTCACGGCTTGATCTGAGTATATTGCTTTTTCTTATGATATGAATATTCACAATATAATCGGAATACTCCTTTGTGATTCCGCCGGAAAATTCTACGTGCTCACTTTCATTGTCTCGGACAACATGAAATTTTCGATTGGCTTGAATATCAGTACTGATGGAGGAATCACCATAGTTCAGCACAACGGACGTTGGTTCGCTATCTTGATTGGCAAAACAGCCAAATGCGAACATGCTTAATGCGAGTATACTTTTTGATTTAAACATTAATTATTCTATTTCTAGTTATTTTTCTGCTATTTGCATGACCAAACAGCACTTGTTCTGTGAGCGCCTATTGTGCCATAGCTGAACGCTGACTCTAAACGCGCAAAAAGATGAGCGATGAAAATTCCGCCCAAAACAAGCAAATGTGAGACAATGTGAGGGTCCCAAACTCACTCAATCAGTCAAAATCCACTGTAAATATCTGTTTTTTAATGCTTTTAATTCATGTGGTCGTGTAAGGAATACATACAACCTCTTACTTTTTCATACGCAACTAGACGAATCGTTCGAGAAATACGGCATCGTCTATGCCACATGTTACAAATCGGCTTACCTTATTATTACGTATGAACTGGAATTATGGCACTAACTTCCCTCTCTCTTTTAATAAGGAGAGGATTTCAACAATCAGGCTTGCCACGTTTTTATAGCTAAAATCAGTAGAGCGTTACCAACATCGGTTGGTCTAGGAGCAATAAATGAAAGACCTTCTCAACTTTACTCACCTTGTAAAAATTGGGTTCATGTCAATCGCGGTTATGCTGGGTGGATGCACTCAAGGAGATTGGCGTACTGCTAGCAGAGAACCTGCGGGTATCGCACCCGACCCTTCTAATGTTAAGCATGCTGTGATTGAGTTTTACGCCGCAGATGCGTTTGGTTGGCGAGGCTGGTTTGCTGTTCATACATGGTTTGCAATAAAGCCTGAAAATGCGAACGAATATACAGTGTATGAAGTAGTCGGCTGGAGAGTGAATCGCGGACAACCCGCTCTATATCAGTACCAAACTGGGACGCCAGATCGATATTGGTATGGTGCAAAACCAGAAAAGATCCTCTCCATACAAGGTGAAAAGGCCCGCCAGCTTATCCCTAAAATACAAAGTGTTATTAACCAATACCCTTGGGCTGAAGAATATACGCTGTTTCCAGGGCCAAATAGCAATACATTTCCGGCTTGGGTGGGTAAACAAATTCCAGAGTTAGAGCTAAACTTGCCGTTTCGCGCAATTGGTAGCGGTTACGCCAGCGATTAACAGCAAAAATTAGTCACTGGCTCGTTTTATGTTCAGCATAAAGCGCAATATCTATTGTGCGTCGTCACCCAACTCCGTTCTATTTCTTCCATTATGTTTCGCTTTATACAGTGCATTATCGGCGTCTTTCATTACCGCTTCAATTGGTGTGTCATTGCCTTTCCAGTGAGAAACGCCCAACGAAACCGTGACCTTACCAACGACTTGGAAGTCATGTTTTTCCACGTTGTGTCTAATACGCTCTGCAACATCCATAGCGTGGTTTACGTCTGTTTTTTCCAAAAACATCATAAACTCTTCACCGCCAGAACGACACAGGTGATCATTAGAACGAGCTTGGTCTTTCATTAACTGCGCAAACTCTCTAAGTAAATTGTCACCCACGTCATGGCCATAGTTATCGTTTACGCTCTTAAAGTGGTCAATATCTAGCGCCAAAACAGAGAACGCGGTATTTTCCTGCTTAAACAAACCAAGAACTTTATCTAATCCACGTCGATTCAATAATCCAGTCATCGAATCTGTTAATGTATCCAGTTGCAGCTTATCAATGGTTTTTGACACGATACCAAATGCTTTAAGAAAACTAAGCTTCAAATGTGAGACCTCAAAATACCAAGACTTAACCAGTTTGAGATCATCGATAGATGATGAATGTTCTTCGACACCTCGCACAGCACCCGCTAACTGCCAAAGTGGTCTAGAAATAAGAAGGGACAAGAACCAAATTAGCAACAAAGTTAATAAACCAATTGGAATCGACTTAAGGAAAACATTCCACATCTGTTCATCTAGCACAGATAACGTCATCGATTTCGGGCGCTGAGCAACAATTCCCCATCCTGATGACTTTACTGGCGCATAACCAGCAAGCATTTCGACGCCGCGAGAGTTAACAATTTCTTTGTTGCCGCTCTGCCCCATCGTCACCGCTTTGATTGCTTCATTATCGTCGATTACTTCACCAACCCTCGATTGATCTGGGTGATAAATCAGAGTGTTACTCTCATCGACAACGTAAAGGAAAGAACCATCTTTGTATGCGTGCTGGCTGAGTAACTCTGCGAGAATATTTTCTTTTTCTAGATAAATAGTGCCGCCGATATAACCTAAATATTCATTAGATTGAGAAAATATAGGGTATGAGATGGTTAACAAGTAATTTCCAGCGGGCGATATAAATGGTTCAGTAACAACTGGTGCTTGAGCGTTTAAAGATTGGCGTTTTCTTTCACCCACTAACCTTACACCTTTCACCTGAAGTGTTTCAGGTGATACGGAAATAATAACCCCTTTTGCATTAACGACAACCACAGAGTTAAATGATTTGGTTTGCGTTCTTAATCTCTCAGCCTCTTTATCAAGAAGCTGAGCGTCATGCATCTTGTCTTTTAGCACGTTCGCACTGTATTTTAGCTGCGACATTGAGCTTTCTATGAAAGAGTCTGTCATTTCAGACATTTTTTGGGCGTAAACACGGTTTGATTCTAACGTGTTATTGATGATGAGATCCCTTTGAACACGATAAATCGAGTAGAATGCGTTGATCAAAGTGACAAGCACACTGAACACACATAGGGTGACAATAAGATTTCTAAGATTGAGTTTTTCTTTTCTTCTAAAAGACATTGCCAATGGCCAACTTTGAAGGCTTTCTATATGAATGAGCGTATAGGTTATATGAAATTGATTTGATTTTCAGGTAGTAAGTTGGGATCAATGTTAATATTTGCTCACATTAAAGAACACTTTATGAGCTAAAAAGAGAATTCAGTAGCACGATAAAGAACCGTGCTACTTTCATATTTGGCGTTTAAGAGGGTTTTGTCTCTATCATCGTTTTTAATATATCCACAACTAGCTGATGATCATCTAACTGCGGTAAACCCGATACCGTCACAACCCCAACCAAACCAGACCCAGAAAGCCGAATTGGGAACGCGCCACCATGAGCACAGTACTCACGAGCATCGAGATGAGGCTGGTTTTCGAAATCACGTTGCTTTTGCTTGTTGTACAGAGAAAGATAGTAAGAGCTGTGGCCATACCTTAACACTGAGTTTCGCTTCCTACGGACCCAATCTACATGATCAGCGCAGGTTCCTGCCATCGCGTATTGAAATAGCGTTTGTCCAAAGCCGTAAACCTCAATAGCAACAGCCGCGCCGCGAGCTTCAGCCTCTTCTTTTAGAGCGAGGCCGATAGACCACGCAATATGGTGATTAAATTCCGCCAACTGAAGTTCATGCTCTTGCAGGGCCACGAGTTCAAGCGTCAAACTCATGGTTTCACCTGAATCGTTTTACCCGTTTTACTGCTTTCCAATGCCATCTCAATCAGAGCGATATTCTGTACTGCTTGAGCGGCAGGAACCGGGTTATCAGTGCCCAAACGAATGGCGTCTGCCACACCAACAAAGTAAGCTTGGTACGCGCCTCTCTCCGTTTTGATAGTTTGCGCACCGTCTTCGTCGTAACGGACGCCGTATAACGCCTCATCTTCTTCCGACCAAGCATCGTTTTCCGGCAAACGGCCTTCTTTTAAGTAGCCCTCTTGAGGATCTAATCCGAACTTTTCATATTTAGCTTCCGTACCCAATACTTTGTAGCGGAGATTCGGCTCTGGGCTATACAAGTTTGAATGCAAGTGCACAATATGCTCAGGGTAATGAAGTATCAAGTTGTAATAATCAATCGTCGTCGCGCCCGGACGCATCATTCGACATTGTGCGTCTATCGCATCTGGCAAGCCAAACAACACCAATGCTTGATCGAGAAGATGAGGAGCAAGGTCGAATAGAATACCACCACCATCTTGAGCTAGCTCTCGCCATCGTTGACGAACTTCAGGGCGGTAACGGTCAAAGTGTGACTCAAACAGCTTTATATCACCTAACTTACCTTGTTCGATAAGAGATTTAACCGTGAGAAAATCTCCATCCCAACGTCTATTGTGAAAAACGCTCAGCACTAGACCTTTCTCTTCCGCCAAGGCGATAAGTTCATTACCGTCTTCTATACGAGTAACAAACGGTTTCTCGACGATGACGTGTTTCCCATTGTTCAACGCACGCTTTGCAAGTTCGTAATGTACGTCATTTGGCGCAGTAATGATTACGAGCTCTGCATCACTATCATCGAGTAAAGTATTCGCATCAGAAAACCACTTAGCATCTGGCCAATCATTTTGAACCGCCTCATGTTGACGAGAGCTTATCGCGCTCAGCGTTAAATTTGGTAGCGCTTTAATGAAGGGTAAATGAAACGTTTTTGCTGAATATCCGTAACCAATCACAGCGGTTTTTACGGGATCGTAAGCCATTCTAAGATTCCTTATTTCGGTGACACAACAATACATTCAATATCATTGTGATCGAGGAGTTGTTGAAAATCTGATTGAGGGGGATGATCGGTAATAATGATGTCGATCTTTGACAAATCACATACGTGGTGGAAATTGTCGCTACCAATTTTTCGGGATTCACAAACGACGATGACCTGCTGAGCTTGAGCAATCATCGCTTGTTTCATTGTAGCTTCTAACAAACTATTTGTTGTCAGCCCTCGGGATGTCAATGCACACACGCCAATGAACGCTTTGTTCACGTGATACTGCTGCATTTGCTGCTCTGCTTGCGCCCCTAAAACTGCTCTGGCATAAGGGTCAAAGTGTCCGCCTAAGAAATGAACGTCCATTGTGTCGTTTGTTTCAGCAGCGGTCAGTACATCAATGCTGTTAGTAACGACGTTGAGCTTGTTTTCTCCACAACGCGCTTTTCCTGCATAGAGTGGGAGCAGAGACAAAATGGTGCTGGTATCAATAACAAGATGGTCGCGCTCATCCAACAACGCTGCGGCAGCTTGAGCTAGTCGATGTTTAACGTCACTCAAGGGTCGACTCGCGTATGCCTCGGTATGGGAAGAGATCGGCGCAAGCATGACACCACCTCGTATTCTTTGTAACCCAGGTTGCTGACTCAACTTAACTAAGTCTCGACGAGCTGAATCTCGCGAGATACCAAAGTACTCACAAACTTCAGACAACGTTACTTTGTTTTGCTGCTCCAGCTTCGCTCTGAGTGCTACGAGTCTTTCTTCTTGTGTCATAACTTAAATTCACTTAAGTGGTTTTAAGTAAACTTGCCACAATAATAGAAAAATTACCAACAAAACCACTTACAACCAACTCAATTGACCAAAGGTTAACCAAAGATAAATGAGCAGCAAGGCAAAACTTCCTAGGACGGTACGTTCACTCAAGCCCACATAGTTAGGCGTATGAAGTTTATTTATACCCATTTAAAACAACTGGCTCATCTAGCCCTAACTTCACTCTATTTCTTTTAATAAGCGCTTTTGGTAGTGGAATAAACCCAGCATTTCGTACCTGTTGTGTATTGTGGTCGGTTGTAAGGAGTTCAAATAGCTTTGATTTTTTGATCTTCTGATTAGTGTCGAATTGTTTATTTATATAAACGTAATAGACCACGGAAAATGGATAGCGAAGAGAATAGATGCAATCTGTGCTCAAAGAGCATGAGTCATCATTATGATGAACAGAGAGAGCCTTGTAGCTCGACCACTGTTCTGAGTATTTAAAATCGGAGTATCGCATATAAGCTTTGGCTGACAAGTCGTCGCTTAAAGCCCGTTTCAATCGGTCTTCATAAAGCATTTGAATCGATGATTGACAACCATTAGAGCTCACATCTGGGTTACTTAAACGCATCTCCCCGAAAGCATACGTATTTGCATCACAGCGTTTCAATTCACTAACGGAAAAACTATCTACCGTACTCTTTTGACTATTGATTACGACAATAGCGTTTGCCATTAAAAACAAACGTGTAGGCCTGTGGCCTCTTTCTCGTTGAAATCGGGAGATGTTTTCATCTGACCATTTCTTAGATGTGATCGCAATAGAGGTTCCGTCATTTAGCATGTCGTTAAAACCACCAGACTGAGATGCAAGCGCTACATTTACACTTGGCTCATCTATCAATGTTTCTATCGTTTCTAGTATCTCTGGTTCGACAAAAATCGATGTTCGAGCCTCAGAGTCAGCAAATGCCAGCGGTGAAATCAAACATGAAACTAGAGCAAAGAAAGGCAAGACTTTAATTTTCATAATTCAACTCCAACTTCGAATTAGGTGTCAACTCGCTGTCCGAACTAAATATAGTCCACGCTTGTTCAGTACTTTCAGCTTTCGTGTTTACAACAGCAATTGTGCGCCTTTCCCGTTTTTTTAGTTGTACCGTCAATGCCGTATTCTGATAAAACTCTTGCTCTTCAATTCGATTATCTTGAATGCCGTTTCTCACTAGCAATTCTCGTATAGCTGCCGTTCTTTTCTTTGCCAACGCTTTGTTGTATTCGAGTGACGCTTCAGGGCTTGTGTCTCCTATCAGTATGACTTGCGCATTTGGGTTACTCTGAAGCAATGCTTTCAACTCGCTTAGCGGCATATCATGAGATGACGTTACCTGATGCTCATCCATCGCAAAGAAAAAACTGATCAGGTGTGTCTGCGAGTCGTTGACCCAATTCGCACAGCCTTCACTGTCAACAACGACACCTTTTGGCGTATCTGCGCAGTTATCTCGTTGGTTTATCACGCCATCACTATCATTGTCTTTAAGGTCGTTGTACTGGTAAGTGGTCAACGTCGTATTCGGTGATTCAGCACAGCCTGCTAACATAAAAACTAGAAGACTCGTCACTGCGAATTTATCCATTATTGTTCTCCTTCCAGTTCTCTGGATACTCAACTCGCAACGCATAAGTCAGAATCCCCATCGAGTTGAATAAACGGTAAGTGGCAACCAAATGATCGTACTTTGTTCGGGTGTAGTTCCGTCTCGCAACAAACGTTTCAACTTTGGCATCTAATACATCTAACAAACTGCGTCGCCCTACATTGAACTGCTGGATGTACCCTAATTCAGTTACTTTCGCCGCATCAACGTTGACTTTTAAAAACTCCATTTGCTGTTGAAGCAATGTATGTGCGTCCCATGCCAGCCTTACACCTTCATTCGCATCTAGTTCTGCATTTGCTCGAATAGCCCTCGCCTCCTCTACTCGCCAGGCAGATGACTCCACTCGGGAGTCTGTAGAAAAGCCGTTAAAAAGATCGTAGTTGACCGTCAGCATAACCTTTGCATCTTCGTTAATGCCTTCAATATTATCCACGTTGTCTGTTTTGTTGGCTGACAGCTCAAGCTTGAGCTCTGGGTAGTAATCCCCCTTTTCTCTTTTTACTTCATGTCGAGCCGCCTCTAAATCTTTCATCGCCGACTGTATGGATGGGTGCAACCTAACCGCTTGTTTGAGTGCTTCGTCAAGCTTATTCGGAAGCAATTCCTGCGGGTAAACAGGCTCAACTAAGTTTTGCGGCGCTCGACCAACCAAACGTACAAATCTTGTTCTAGCATCGGAAAGATTGTTTTGGGCGGCAATCAATGAGGACTGTGTTGTCGCGACACGCGAAGAAACCTGCGCTAAGTCGGAGTTGCTGGTTAAACCTTTTTCTTTTTTATCTAGAATGAAACGGTAGATCTCTTGGTGTTCATTTAGGTTTCTTTCTGTCAGTTTCATCAACTCTCGGGCATGTAAAACATCCACATACGCTCTGACAGTATCTAATGCAACATTTTCCGCAGATGCCAATAAGTCCAAGCGTTCAGCTTCAGCCTCGTAAGATAGGCGATCAACATCAGCACTTGTTTTAAATCCATCAAATAACAGTTGGGAGATTCTTACGCCCATCTCCGTTCTTTCTAATGTTCTATCTTCACTGTCGATGTAGTTTCCGTTGTTATATCGAGTACCTTCGTACCCTGCTGCTGCATACAAATTAACCTGAGGAAGAAATGAACCATTTATGGCATTTCGGTCTCGTACCATCGACTCATAGCGAGAATAGCGAGCAAGCAAACTGGGGGAGCTATCGAGAGATAACGTAACTGACTCTTCTAAAGTCAAAGCGTTTGGCGACGATGATACTGCAAACAAGACCAATAACGTTGATTTAAGCCGCATCTTATATCCTTATGTCTATCTTTCTCTGGGCGAATTCTCTTTCGCACGTAATATAGGTTTTAACCAATAATTCAGTACTGTTTTTTCTCCTGTAAGAATGTCTACCACAACCTGCATTCCCGGGATGATCGTAAACTTATCATCAACCTTGAAAGTAACGTTGGCACGGTAGTAGGCATTGCCCTCTTCATTTTGAAGTGCATCGGCGCTTACGTAGGTCACTTCTCCTTCTAGGCCTCCGTAAATGACAAAGTCATAGGCAGACAACTTTACCGTTGCCGGCAGGCCAGGCCTTATGAAGGCGATATTCTGAGGAGAAATTCTCGCTTCAACGATTAACGTGCTATTACGAGGGACTATTTCTAAAATAGGCTCACCCGGCTTAACCACACCTCCGATGGTTCTGACAAAAACATCTTTGATGGTTCCATCGACCGGAGAAAGTAACTGCGTTCGATTCAACTGATCCGCAATCGCCTGACGACTTTCATTGAGCTGCGCTAGTTGCGTCACAACTTCATTGAGCTGCCCTTGTGCCTCTGCCCTAAAAGCAAGCGCAGTACCACGATAATCTGCGATGGATTCAGAATACACAGCCCTTTGCTTTTGGGCAGCAGCTTGTGAACTCGCGATGTCTCCTTTGAGCTTTATAACGTCTCTATTCAGTTTTAATAATTCCACTTCAGCCACCGCGCCACTAGAAACCACCTCTCTCAACATATCTCGCTCTTTCGAGACAATAACCAGACTGCTTTTTAGTGTTTGAATGGTATTCAAGGTATCTAGATAAGCTTGCGATTGTTGCTCAATTCGCAATTTAGCCTCCTCCAGCTCAGACTCCAGTTGGCTCAACCGCTCAAGATAGTTTGCTTTGGCATTCAGATAGGCAGAGTGGCCGGTCATCGAAATATCAAATGGCTGAGGCTCGATACTCACTTGTTGTTTCCAATCCAGTTGGAGGCTATTCACTTTTACCGTTTCTAATTCAATTTGAAGCCTCTGCTTTCTGGCGAGCAAAGATTCAACTTGTTCAGAGGTCTCCGAATAGGTCGACTTAAACCTTGTATCATCCAGAATAGCGATGGTTTGCCCCTTAGTGACGCTTTCACCAGGCATGACAAGTAACTCCTTTAGAATGCCTCCCTCTAAGCTCTGAATCGTCTGAACAGACAAAGTAGGAACAACCTTTCCTTCGCCGACAACCACTTCGTCTAACCTCGCCCACGAGGCCCAAATAATCACACTTAGCACTAACGCGGCAGACAACCAAATCAACGTTCTCGAACGGTTTGCTAAATGAGCATTACTCCAACGAACTGTGCTCATCATTGACCTCCTTCGCGTACAATTGATACTGCGCGTACTCTGTTCGTTTTCGCGTTAGACTGTTGTTTAGCAAAAATTTCTTGGGGCGCTCCTTCCCTCAAAATTGTGCCTTTATCAAGCACAACAATTCGATCACAAAGCGATAATAAGGAATGTTTATGAGAGCTAATAATCATCGTCGTCGAGTGCGGCAACGATTTAAGAGCATTAAACAACGCATTCTCAGCTGGCTGGTCTAAGGAACTGGTTGGCTCGTCTAAAATTAATGCTGCAGGGTTTCGATAAAACGCTCTTGAAATCGCTACAGCTTGCCTTTGCCCCCCCGACAAATAACGCCCTCCTTCTCCGACTTGCGTTTCTAGACCATGAGGAAGGCGGCTCATGTACTGGTTCAAACCCGATAATTCTATCGCACGGCGTAAACGTTCTTGATCAATAACATGATGTCCTAATACTATGTTTTCCATAATGCTGCCGTATATAAGATGCGAATCTTGGCCAACCCAACCCGTTTTCTCTCTTATCAATTCGGCGGGCCAAAGCTGACTGTCAATGTCATCAAAATAAACGCTACCCTGTAAGGCACTGAGTTGATTGGTAATAATAGAAAGGAGTGTAGACTTTCCTGCTCCTGCACTACCAATAACGCCAACGCGTTCGCCTTGCTTGATAGTAAGATTAATATCTCTCAAACATGGCATATCAACATCTGGGTATTGGAAGCTCACGTTTTCTAAACGTATATTCCCTGTAAATTCGGCAGACGTAATGACCTGACTGCGTTGCACCTCCTGAGGTAAAGACATGATAGAATTTAAGCCTTCAACCGCTGTTTTTGTCTGTTGATAGCGAAGTAACAGCATAGCTAACTGGTTAATCGCCCCTGCAGCACGACCGCTAAGCATGACAATAGCAATGAGCCCCCCCATGCTGAGCAATCCCTCAGAAATTCTGTACACGCCTGTTACAAGTAACATTACGGTAATTATCTGCTGGCTAGATTGAATGGAGTAAGCAACGATATTCGAATAGTTTCGCGATTGATTTTGCCAATCAGAAAGCATGGATACCGTTTGCTCCCAACGCTTTTGTGCTTCTCCCGTAGCGTTATTTTGCTTAATCTCTTTTAAAGAGGACAATGAATCAAACAAGTGAGCTTGTCGCTTCATGGATAGTGCAGCACTTTCCGTATGTGATTGTTCTATTTTTGCTTTTACCGCAAAGCCAAGGATCAGCAGGATAAACATGACGGCAATAGGTATGAACATCATTGCCCCACCTAGCCAACCTATTAAGACTAAAAATAACAACGTAAATGGGAGATCAACTAAGGTCACAAGAGATGCAGAAGTAAAAAAATCGCGAACACTATCAAAATCTTGTAGTTGTCGAGCGAATGCACCGACTGATGCAGGACGGTGTTCAAGTTTCATCCCCATAACTTTAGAAAAAAGTATCGAAGAAAGCTTGTTATCGATGTACTTACCCGCGGTATCAGTGACAACTCCCCTTGCTTTACGCAATAGCCAATCAAAAATAATGATGACGGAGACACCAGCGACCAAAACCCATAATGTACTGAAAGCTTGATTAGGCACTACACGATCGTAAACGTTCATAGTGAAAAGCGGAATAACTAGCGCTAGCGTATTGATAAGGAAAGAGGCAATCAAAAGATCTCGATACCACGGAGACATTTCTTTCACTACGGCGAAAAGCCAATGTTCATTATAATCCGCTTGAATAGAACTTATCCGTTTGTCCAGCTCTGGACGCATAGAAACTTGCCATGCTTGAGGCTGGAATTGATTATGCAGCTCCTCGCTCGTGACGTATTGCGTTTCACCTTGATCTTCACTAAATAACGTGACTTGATAATCGCTGTTATGTCGCTCAGATATAATAGCGGGTTGTAACGTCTTCCTATTGATTACCACCAATGGAAAGCTCAACATTGCGGTGGATTTTAAATCGATTAATGTGAGTTCAAGATCGGCTCGCTCAGCGGCTCTGATGAATAAGTCACTATCCAATCTACCCTCAACAAGAGGTAATCCAGAAAGCACCTTTTTTGTATGGTGTCTAACCTCAAAATAACGCATCAACCAAGTTAACGATTGCCCCCAAGGATCGTTAGTCAGCTCACTTGATGAGGATGAGTGATGCTTCATGACATACCACCTACTAGCAAGTTGTTGTCATCAATCATCTTCTGTAAGACATTTTCTTCGGCTACGCCAGTCGAGTCACCTTTGTAAAGCTGATCAAGAGTGACGCCCTGCATAAGAATCTGTTGTTTTGTCCCCGTCTCTTCTGGTTTTATGTGAAGCGTTACGCCATCATCATTCTCTGTTAAATCGAGCTTATTATCGACTTCTGTTATCGAGGTAGCGGTGATTATCGAGGCGATGTCAATTGTGTCATTATCATCACCAATAACGGATATTTGGAAATCGTTGATCACATCGTACGAGGGCTTTAACTCGTTACCGAGCCCTGAACTGTCAAACTGGAATACATCGCTGCCACTTCCTCCAATAAGCAAATCATTAGCATCTGTCGCAAGTAATGTTTGGCCCCCTTCTTCCACTAAGGTAACATTGACTGTCTGAGCAGCACCTTCTGCGACTGTAGCACCCAGTGCTGCAATCGGTTTTATCGACAACGTAAAATCACTTGCACCGCTAAACCCGCCAACGATGGAAAGATCAGCGACATCCTCTTGATCAACAGTATAAATGCCGTTCAATCTTTCACCATGACTCAACTCTAGATCTGTTGGTAATCCGCGAATCTCCACACTTCCAAACTCTTCGGGTGCAGGATTGACTAAATTCATGCTCAACCCCAAAGGAATACTCCCAGACGCTTCAGACACAATAGACTGATAATCGGCCGTTAGTGTTGGCTCATCAGCTTCAGGGGTAACAACAATGGTTAGATCGGTAGTTTGCACATCTCCAAAATCGGTTTCGAGTGTCTCTGACACTATCGCTTGATCAAACGTTCTAACATTGAGAGCAACATCCATCGTTCCAAATGCATCCTTCGGAATGAACTCCAAACCTGACACTTCATTTGCTCGCACTAATACCGTCGCCACGGCATTGCCCGCCTCATCGAAGGTAAAGGATGAGAATTGAGTTCCAATACGAATCCTACCTAAGCCTTCCAATGCAGAGGGTTCAGAGCTTGCTTTGATCAACATCGACACTTCTATATATTCGTTGCTATTTGTTTCAAAACCGCTCGCTAAAAAGTCAATCGAAATGGAATCACCTTCATCTCCAGTGAACGTGTTAGAGGTTGTATTCAACGATACATCATCGCCAATCGGTTTTACGCCGACGTTGAACTGAGAAGTGGTATAGTTATAGTCGTTTGATCCAGACTCTTGGGTAATAGCTTGCAGTGTTAATGAAATATCCCCACTAAAATCTAGTGGCGGTAGAAAGTAAACCTTATCAAGTTGTGCTTGAGTTAGCTGCCACTCCTTGCTCTCACCATCCGTTGAACCGTTATCAGGGAGCAATTCGAACGTCCCATTATTGTCCCAAACCAACACGGCTCCGTCTGGCACTCCTGTCATGACCAAAGACATCGACTCAGAACCATCTTGATCGATTAATGATGCAGATAAGTTTCCTAAATAAATATAATTATCTTCATTACCAACTACGTCTTCTGTTTCCAGAACCGCTTTATCAACCACTGGGGCAATGGTAACGGTAACTTCTGTTGATTTAGTTTGAGTATCTTTCGCATTGTCAGTACTTAAACAACTTCCCGTGACTTCATCAGTAATGTTTGCGTCAACGGAAATAACAAGCTCTCCACTGTAGTTTTCAGGTGGGATTAACTGAATTTCGTTTAGACGCGTAACATCTGTCACTACCCATGTTCCATCACCGTTGTCAATGAGTAGGCTCGGGTCCACGGCAGTAAACCGCGCATTCTCGTCAGACACAGATAAAGAAACCCAATTGACACTTTCAAGGCCAGTCGCTGCGTCACCTTCTCCAGTAATGGACTGCATTGGCCCTTCACTATCGCCCAATACAAGAGCAAGATTCAGGTTGGTTATAGTATCTTCTTGAACCGTAACTTGGCTTGGTGCTATCGCGATATCATCGACAACAGGAGAGATTTGTACCGTAATGGTCTGAGCGGTTGTTTTCGAGTCACCATCGCATGGGGCCGTTTCTGTCACTTCTAAATTGAAAGTAATGCATCCAGCAAAGTCCTCATCCACGCCAGTAAGCGTCAAAGAAGACAATCCAGCGCTAGAAATTGAATAACCCAACAGATTGCCCGCATTATCATAAGCAGGTATCACACCTTCGCCAGTAAGCTCGACTCCTTCAGGTAAAGAATCTGCGGCGACAAAGAAGGAAACTAAGTTACCGTCACTACTCGCTACATCAGGGTTTAAAAACGCCCCAATTGAGACATCTTCACCTTCTTTACCTACAATATCCCCACTTTGAACGCTTCCTGGTTCACCAGGATCAGCACACTGGTCTCCATCTCCTTCATGGCCAGTAATTTGAATTTGGAACTGACCAGTGATGTATTGAGCATCCGTTCCATCTCGAACATACGCTAACACATTCACATCAAGTATCTCTGTGTTAGATGGGCTATAAATCGATGCGCTAGCAAGCAAATCTTGAGCGGTTTCCAACACGCTATCACTTGTGATTCCTTCCATTGGAATCAGCCAGTTCCCATCGGCATCTTGAGAAGCACCGTTCGGATGAGTAACAATGAGGTCTTGACCCTGCGGTATCTGTAAAACGATGTAATCGAGATACTCTGAACCATCAATATCCGCTTCTGTAAATGTAATGCCTCCACTCACGTCGACAGCAGACCCATCCGTACTTGTGAATACTTCAGTCGCGCCTTCTAAACGTGTTTTGTCAATATCTTCATTACCAATATCCACTTTGCCAGAAACCACGACGCTCAAAGAGCCATGGATTGCCTTTACATCAGTCTCCATCGTCGGAGACGTGTCTGTCACTTCGTACTGAACTTCCAGGCTAAACGTCCCACTTAGGTCTTCATTAGCTTTTACAGTGATTCGTCCACTGTTTAACAACTCAGATAATGTTGCCGAGCTACCATCGAGTAGTTCATTGAGTTCTAACGGTAAATTACTTTCCTCTACTGCATTACCATCAAAGTAAAGTGTTAAGCCATCTGGAATGGATACAATGGTGTATCCTGTCAAGGACTCACTAGAATCTATATCTTGATTAACGACAGGCTCAAGATTTAGTGTGATGAAATTGTCCTCAATACCATTGCTTTGTAATTCTTGACCGTCAGTTTGATCAACAATAGGTGAGATTTCCATTTCCACTTTAAGAGGGGTTTCAGCAGAATCACCATCCGGCTCTGTTGAAACGACGATAACATCCATGCTCAGTGTTCCACTAAAATCTTGCTCTGTTTTG
Organism: Vibrio sp. 1401; assembly: GCF_033340295.1. Classification (NCBI taxonomy): domain Bacteria; kingdom Pseudomonadati; phylum Pseudomonadota; class Gammaproteobacteria; order Vibrionales; family Vibrionaceae; genus Vibrio; species Vibrio sp. 1401. The sequence goes on along the minus strand of NZ_JAWOWF010000019.1, from coordinate 64,327 downwards.
AGGTAAGTGTTTTCAAGAACAGCGTTTGAGACCTGATAAACTGGCCCCGTTATTGGGTCCACGTAAGCAATTGGAAGAACAATAGGGTCACCATTTACATCTGTCAGTTGTGTTCCCAAAGGGATGTTCTGAAGCAAGATATTAATTTCTTCTGATAGGTCGTCGTCTGATGTCTGGATGATAAAATCCAGTTGTATCAGGTTATCTTCGTCTAACGTAGAGAGATTACTAATTACTTTAGTCGCTTGATCATATTGCCAATTCCCCTGTCCACCATCTAGGACAATTGGTTCATCGACCACGCCTTTTAGCTTAATGTCAATGGTTGCAAATTGGCTCTCGGCGGTTTCATTAAGAGGTGCTAAGCCATCAATAGTCGACTCTGTTGAAATGGCGGTTACTTGAAGGGATAGAGATTCAGTAAATGAGCTGATATCCGATTTTGGTTGAAGTAACGCCTCTGAATTGGCTAGAGCATTGGAGGTCACTAGGTAGGTATTAATACCGATAAGCGTAATCCCAGCTCCGACAGGCAATGTCCAACCATCTTGAACTTCTATGCGATAAGACAGAGACTCCGAGCCATCTGTGTCAGTGAGCCGCCCTAAGATGTACTCTTTTAAGTCAATCGCTTGGTCTTCAAGCCCCTGAATGTTTTTAACGGTCAGCGTAGGCACATCGGCATCTGGAGATATATCGATAACAACTTGCTCAGTGATCTCCGCTGTTTTATCTTGCTCATCGGCAAACACACTACCCGACTCAGTCGTTACTGCCGTTACATCAAAAGTAAATCTTCCGGCTAAGTTTTCGTTAGATGTGATTTCAATTTGATCTAACTCGGATTGGCTATACGCTTTCCCTTCCTCAATAGCACTTCCGTTAAGTGTTAATATAAGTCCATCTGGAATATTCGAAATTTGGTAGTGGAGCGTTTCAGAACCGTCTTGGTCAAACTTTTCAGCGACAATATTGAGTGAAAGTGATTCAGCGGAATCTTCAACACTTTGATAAGAAAAGTCCGAATCATTAGACCACTCTGGCAAATCTGCAACCGGTAAAACGTTAACATTTAACGTATTATTGCCTTGTAATACAAAACCATCTGGTTCGACATCAGATACGATTAATGCAGACACTGCTAAAGAAACTTTGATAGTGTTGCCCGACAGGTTTAGTGCTGGTTGATAAGTGAGATCACCATTTGGAACAGTGAATATACCCACCCCCATTAGCTCTGTACCAGAAAGACTAATAAATCCGTCATTATCATCATCTTCAAGGCGCGCTCCGTCTAAAAACAGAGCCCCTCCTTGTAGAGATTCAACAGAGATCCTTATCGCTTCAACACGCTCATTATTCTCCGTATCCCCAGGAGAAACTCTAATCGGTAACGCGACTGGCGTAGGGTCTCCACTATTATTCGCGCCATTATCTTCTAACGTATCTACATTAACGGTTCGAATAAAGCCCCTAGCATCATCAAGAATTAATTGAGCTTCACTGCTTGCTTGGTCACCGTCTGCATCCGTCACAGTTATCGTTAGATCATCAAGCAAACCACCTACAGGCGTATTAACAATAAGCTCGGTAGTTAGCGTAAATGTCCCATCTTGAGCAATAGTCAGCGTTCCATATTTTAAGTTACCATCACTACTATTGATTAAATCGATGGTCCAAGCATCATTGCTAAATACCGAACTCGCCGTATCGTATGTTTCACCTGCATAGGTCAAACTTGAAATCAACGTGCCATCTGAACTGATTAAGTCGGCATTATTGCTAAACCAGTTTCCCGAAAACTCATCCCCCTCGGTAAGTTCAATTTCTATTGGTGAGCTTGTGTCTTCGGGGATATCATCCACTACACTAACGGTATATATCTCAGCTTCAGACTGGTCGCCATCCTTATCAACGGCATAAATTGAAAAACTGAGTTCTAATGTGTTCTCGTCCGCTGGAACACCGTCAGGTTCATCGTGTTCAAGTGCACGGTATAGATCAAACTCGACAGTCCCATCGGTATTAAATCTAATTCTAAAGACGTCTTGCTCGCTTTCATCTCTTGCATATAACCAACCATTCGAGTCCGGTGAATCAAGCGCAACCAGGCTGCCACTACTTGTTTTATAGCCGAGCGCATTGAACATATCGATATTCACGCTCACACTGGCGATAGAGTCTGAACCTTGTAATAGCGTAATGGATGGTGACGAGCCCTCGATGCCAGAATCAAGCGAATCATCATTCAACCCGCTTTCATTGACTGTGATTCCCTCTGTAATTACTAGTTCCGGAAACAAGCCATCATAGACCAGTATGTTGGACTCCGTAGAGATCTCGCTTCCATCAGAATCTCTCGCCACGATGGGCATAGAGATCGACAATTGCGTCCCATCACCTAAAACATGGTCAAGCGAGTGATAAAGCTCTACAGTTACATTAACGGTAGACGTATCATTTGATGGCAAAGAGAAGTCACTAGGTAACGTGACCCTAAATACAACGTCTCCAGTGTCTGAAATTACGTCAAAGCTTCCATCATTGTTATCGTACCAAGTGACAGCCTCTCCGTTATAAGTAACAGCATCACCAAGTGTAGTTTTGACAGTATCTCCATCATTTATGTCAACACCCAGATACACAATCGGATCGAATGATGACGTAACTATCACATCCGTATTCGCTATGGCTGAAACCCCATCAGGAGCAATGTTTGTATCGACAGGTGTTTCGGTTAACTCGACATTGCCACTATTGATTAACGCTTGTCCATTGTCGTTATCTATCACATTAATGTCTAAAACGACCGACGTGTTATCTTGGTCTGAGTCCATTGCAGTAACAACGAGAGGTACGTTTGGATCAGTATTTTCTTGTTGGTCGAGAGCCTGAAAAAGCTCAAAGGAGTAGGTAATGTCGCCATTTGTATCAATAGGTAATGGAGCATTGAGGATAGCTTGAAAGATGGGAATCTGAGTTTGCCCATCTTCGTCAAGAATATAACCATCAAGTGTTTTGCCATCCGCAGAGACTTGATAAAGCACAACTTGTTCACCACTCGTCAACAAGGGTTGTTCAGAGACGATGAACGACAAAGATTCGAGGTAATCACTGCCAACCTCAACTTGAAAATTCCCTGAGCTCAACACACCTCCATTTGCGAGATCAGATTCTTTTACTTCTACCCCATTCAAATTATTTAAAGTTGGGTCTGCGCCATCCTTTAGAACATAGTCAATTTCATTCTCTACAAGCGGTGTGGCATCTAAATCTACGCCACCAATGGTCAACGGGAAAGTGACCGTATCACTGCTATTGAATTGATCGATAGGGTGCTCAAGAGTAAGCGAAATTGAAGCTAATACATCGTTACCCGATTCAACGCCACTCAATGTTAACGTAAATACAGTGACACCATTGGCAAATGCTGTAATTTGCTTTCCACTGGAGCTTAACGTGTAGCTAAGCTCATTATCAGAGACTGAGCTTGTAAGCCCTAATGCTTCTAACTTAGTAATAGATGACCCACCGAAATACAAACTACTCGGATCCGGATTGTCAGATCCCGCGACAATATTAACAGTTCCTTCAAAGTTCAATATCGGGCCATCCAAAGGGACTTCTGTTACGTCTATAGTCGCATTGCCTACGTAACCTGCTTGTCCATCACTAATATCAATCGTCGCGTTAGCCAAGCCATAGTCTTGGGAGTCATCTGCAGCTAAATAGCTGAAAGAAACACTTTGCTCGACCGAATGATCTAGGTTTCGACCTGCATCAAACTGCCAAGAGCCATCAGAAAATACGGTTAATTCGCCTTTTTCTAAACTAAAACTTACGGATCCCCCCTCTAGAATTGACTTCTGCTCCCCGCCAGCCTCTACAAATTTCACATAAAGTGTTCCATCAAGATCAATATCATTTTCAAGTAGATTGCCCGTAATTGTTTGATCTTCTACGACTGAGTATGTGTCATCTCTAATCACCGGATCAGAGTCATAAATAGTAATCGTTAACGGTGCCACAACCGTCTCTTGTGTACCGTCAGCATCACTTTGAATGCTTTCAACCAATACGTTAGTCACCAGCTCATCTTGACCTACACCATGATCAATCGCTTCATAAAAAGTAATTTGAACCGTACCATCATCATTGACCTCTGCAGAGAAAACTAATCGGTCGTCAGTCGATGTTCCTTGTAAGCTCAACCCATCTTCTGCAACAACAACATTAATAGATTGACCGACCGATGTAAGCGCGCTCAAACTTGGCTGCTCTGCATGCAGTGCTGGCACACCATTTTCTATGTTGATGGCTGCCGAGCTGCTTTGCTCACCAAAAAATCCAACGATGTTTTCAGAAAATACCGTTGAACCGGGTAGCACTATTGTCGGCATGGTATCGACCGCATGGTTGCCGGCGGCATCCAACACTTCAGCTTCAATGGTCCACGTGCTGTTTAGATTGAGAGTGTTTACGTCAATTCCGGTTACTGTCCACGAACCTGATGCATCAACAAGGCCAGTAAAATTCAGCGTGCTGTCTCCGTCACTTACCCGAATCGTCACTGCCAGACCTTGCTCTACACCACTGGTTGTCCCTCTCATTTCCGTGACTATACCCTCACGGAAATTATCAATGGCAAGACCACCGCTAATATAAAAATCCGTATCGATATCAATGGTGGGAGCTGTGGCATCTATGGTCGTAGCCTCATCCATCGCTTTCGCTTGGTTGCCCGCTACATCATTCACGGAGGCAGATACGGTTAACGCCCCATCGGCTAACGTGGATAAGTTCACCCCTTCGACTTGCCACATACCATCAACGACAACGGCATTGAACGAGAGCATCCCCCCTGAGCTGTCTTGAACCGTGACAGAAACCGTCTGACCATTTTCAACATCACTGACTTGCCCTGACAAAGTGACAGATTGGCGCTCTTCAATGTTTAAATAGCCGTCTCCGCCATCGTCAACGTCCACCGTCACACTTGCGAGCGTATCTTTGATGATGGTGTTTTCACTGGTTGCAGGGTTGCCCGCTATATCTATACTCTCAGCAACAACTGTCAGCGTACCTTCAGACAATCCAGAAAAGTCAACGTCGTCCAGAGACCAACTTCCACCAGTCACCACCGTTTCTAAGTTTATGACCGCTCCTAACGAGTCGGTTACCGTAACTTGGATACGCTGGCCATCTTCAATGTTTTCAATCGTCCCTTCGAGGCGAGTAGTCGCGATTTCGTACTGATTTAAATACTCATCCCCTCCACCATCAAAATTGACGTTCACCGTTGCAAGCGTATCTTTAATGGTCGTATCGACGGCGTTCAGGTTATTGCCATAAATGTCAGAAACCACAGAAGTCACCGTAAGCGGCCCTTCGGCAAGAGAAGACAGATCAACGCATGATAGGGTATAGGCCTCATTCTCTACGGTCGTTGTAACAGTAATGGAATTATTGAGGCTGTCGGTAATGGTGATAGTAACAAGCCACTCATCGCTTATCTTGAGTGCGTCACCTTGAATCGTGACACTAGGAACTTCAAACTGGTTTTCGTATCCATCGCCGCCATCAAGAATATCCACCGTTAATATAGCATCGGGATTCAACCGCTCAGGAGCCTGAGCCTCAGAAGTTGGGTTCTCTCTTTCTTGCACTGCTGGCCTAGTAACATAGCCATTAGAAACGAGTTGCTCAGGTAAAACAGCGCGAATATAGGCAACAAAACTTAACCCACCAGAAGACTCACTAAAATCTCGAACGCTCTGATTAAAAGTGGATTCAATACCGTTTTGAGATGCAATTAAAAGATCATTCGAACTCGATTCATCCTCACTTGTTGAATCTTCATTAAATGCAATATCGAGAATGTCAGTATTAAGAACAACCACCTCTACTTCTGGAACTAATTGTTCGTTAGGCAACATTTGGATCCAAGAACCGTCACTTAAAACCGCCCAAAGAACATTACCGACTTGAATGTAGAGTATTGGCTGCATAATTCGCCCCATATGAAACAACGAACTTTAAGTATGGTCGACGAATGTGACTGTTCAAATGAAACTAGAAAAAACATGGCCCTAAATGGCTCTAATGAGATATTGAACCAAAAACATACCTCATGCATGCGAGAAAGAGCCATTGGGGTAAACTACTTCTGGCGTAACCCATCCACTGGAAATTGATTGAAATTCCCCTTGCTACAATCGGGCTTATATCCAAATGGAGCAGGGAAAGGAATCGTATCGCAGCTTGTTGCAACGGAAGATTCAAACTTTACTCTCTTTCCTATCATGATAGGAAATAACCATGTGGCATTATTTCTTAAATCAAACTCCTCTTTAGGGTCATCAATCAAATTGTATATTTCAGGGATCTGTAATGGGCGCCCTTTCTCCGGCATGATATCTTGATCAATAAAGTGCATCTTGTAATTTTCCCACTTATAAGCATAGGTTTCAGAGCCATTGTTAATGATAAAACCATCTCGATTAGACTTTTCACTATCTCCCTTTAAAAAGGCCCACTGATCAATACTATCTATTGTTCTATCGCTTGGTAATTTGTATCCACCGACATGAGAAAGTGAGGCAAATAGATCCACAACATGGATAATTTCATCACTCACTCTGCCCGGTTTGATGTGGTTAGGCCAAGAGGCAATAAATGGTGTTCGGAGAGAGCCTTCAAGAGCCGTAAAGTATGCACCACGCCATGGCCCGCTAGAGCCTTGGTATGGCATATGCCACTCTGGACCGTTGTCAGAAAACCAAATCACTAGTGTATTGTCTTTAATTCCTGCTTTTTCTATTGCACCAATAACTTGCCCAGCTCGAAAATCTATCTCAGCTAACACATCTGAGTAATTTCCTTTGCCTGTTTTACCAATAAAATCAGGATGAGGTAGCGTCGGTAAATGTGGTTGAGTAAAAGTAATTACAGAGAAAAATGGCTTATTCTCTTTCACATTTCGATTTATAAAATCTGTGGCATGTTCAACTAGCTCACTGTCAATCGTTCTACGTGAGTCCAAATTATATTCTTTGACCCCTTTAGGATCCTGCCCTGCTCTAGCTGAAAGGATTTGAGGTTTAGGTAATATAGCTTTATAACCGGGTTGAGAGCTATATTCTGACTCATCCGTCGTATTTGCAATGCCATACCATTCATCAAAGCCTTGATCCGTTGGAAAGCGCCCTTTTTGGTCTCCCAAATGCCATTTCCCGTAAAGGCTCGTGTTATATCCTTGTTCCTTAAACTTCTCTGCAATGGTTATCTCCCAGTTCACCATACCGTAAGGCACTCCCCAAACAACCTTATCTGTCCCAGATCTAAGCGCTCGCCTCCCCGTCATGAATGAGGAGCGAGTTGGCGTGCATTGCGGTTCCACATTAAAATTAGTAAGGCGTACACCTTCTCTAGCAAGTTGATCTAAGTTTTTAGTTTCAACACCTCTGGTACTCCCATAGGAACTTAGTTCCCCCCACCCAAGGTTATCAACCAACATTACCACGACATTTGGTGTCTCTTCCGCAACCACTTCTAACGGGATACATAGAAACAGGATAGTTGCTAGTTTATTTTTCATAGTGTCGCCTTTCATTGAAATTCAATCCTGTAAGTGCGTCTTATCACACTTAAAACACACTAAAGTCTAGTCCATGTTAGTTAACATTTTTGAAAAACAGGGATTACTTGGAAGCAACAAAAAACCTCTACTATATTCAACTGACTACATTGTCTCATTTGGTGTCATCTCACTCGACTTCGCCATGATGAACACAATTAGTAACGTTATATAACGATAATGGATTCATTTATCGCGGAGGATTTTCATGCGAAACTCGATTAAAAAGGTAATGGCATTGGTCGGTACATTAGCTGCGTCCACAGCCTTTGCTGCCGATAAGCCCAACATCCTTGTGTTCTGGGGTGACGATGTAGGTGTATACAACATTAGTGCGTATCACAATGGTATGATGGGAGGGAAGACTCCTAACATTGATAAAATCGCCAATGAAGGTGCCATTTTCACAGACGCTTACGCACAACAGAGTTGTACTGCCGGACGAGCCTCATTTATTCTGGGTCAACATCCGTTTCGTACCGGTCTATTGACTATTGGTATGCCCGGCGCAAAAGAGGGTATTCAATCGAAAGATCCTACTATCGCAGAGTTACTTAAAAATCACGGCTATGTGTCTGGTCAGTTTGGTAAAAACCACCTTGGTGATCAAGATGAGCACCTACCAACTAACCATGGGTTTGATGAGTTCTTTGGTAACCTATACCATTTAAACGCGGAAGAAGAGCCTGAGTCTGAGTTTTATCCAAAAGATCCAGAGTTTCGTAAAAAATTCGGACCTCGAGGCGTGTTGAAGGCGACTGCGGATGGCAAAATCGAGGACACAGGTCCCCTTACTCGTAAGCGTATGGAAAACGTAGACCGAGAGTTCATGGATGCTAGCTTGGCATTTATGGAAAAAGCAGTAAAAGAAGACAAACCATTCTTTATTTGGCATAACTCAACCCGTATGCACGTCTGGACACATTTGAGTGAAGAATATCAAGGGAAGTCAGGTTACGGCTTATACGCCGATGGCATGATGGACCTAGATGATCAAGTAGGTGTCATGCTTGATAAACTTGAAGAGCTAGGCGTAGCAGATAACACCATTGTTGTTTTTAGTACTGATAATGGCGCTGAGAAATTTACCTGGCCAGATGGTGGTACTACACCGTTCAAGGGCGAAAAAGGTACGACTTGGGAAGGCGGATTCCGCGTTCCGATGATGGTACGCTGGCCTGGAAACATTAAACCAGGAACGGTTATCAACGATATCTTTTCACAAGAAGACTGGATGCCAACTCTACTCGCAGCTGTGGGCGAACCTGATGTGAAAGAAAAACTATTGAAGGGTCATAAAGCAGCGGGCAAAACCTTTAAAGCACATTTAGATGGCTACAACCAACTTGATCTGCTGACTGGTAAAGCTGATGAAGGCGCACGCAAAGAAATCTTTTACTTCGATGCTGGTGGTAATTTAAACGCCGTTCGTTATAAAGATTGGAAGATCCACTTCAGTATTATGGAGGGTGCCATTAATGAGGCATACCGCAAAACACCTAGTTGGCCTTTGATTGTAAACCTTCGTATGGATCCATTTGAGGTCGGTCCAGATGCAGCACTTTACGTCAGACATTTTTACGCTGATCAAATGTGGATGTTCGTTCCTGCTCAAGCTATCGTGCGTAAGTTCCTAGAGACATTTAAGGAGTTCCCTGCAACGAAAGGTAGCTCGTTAAGTATTGAAAAAGTGGTAGAAACAATGACACAGCAACCTAGAAACTAGACCCTAGGTATCGAAGCTACTGTGGAATTAACTAAGGCCTCAATTGTGAGGCCTTTTATTTCGTTGCAATTGTTTGGTTGCAGCAATTTATGGTCAAACAAAGATTATCATTTAGTGCTCTCTTTAAACACTTGATTCCAATCTTGTTTCATATCGACAAATAGCCAACCTTGCTCTTCACCTACTTTAAACGATTTATCTAACTTACCAACATGAGAATCTTTATCATACGCCCATTCGCGCTTGTCATCCGTGTGATGGATAATCGCAGAAAATCTTGGACCTGAACCTGCTTTCGTCCACTCTAACATCTGTAAATCACCATCAGAATTACCAAACGCCATGACCGGACGTTTGCCAATGAAGTTTTGGATCGTCACAGGCTTTACTGCTTTGTCATTGACAAAGTCTATTTCCGGCATACGTTGGATGGTAGGTTTTCCATCAACACTTTGATATTCCGCCTTTAACGTCGTTCCCACGATGTTTTGCGTTGGAATGCCGTATACTTCCGGCGCCCAAACGCGCATAAATTCAATTCCGCCTCCAGAAACGATGTAGGTCTGATAGTCGTTAGCTCTTAAATAGTCGAGCAGTTCGAGCATAGGTTGATAGACCATTTCAGTGTATGGTCTACCCGTTGTTGGATGGACAGCCGTTTTCAACCATTCCTTAACTTCTTGATGAAACTGTTCAGTAGACATTCCAGAATGGGTTGCCATAACAAGCTTCATTACACCTTCGAGTCCTTGTTTACCAATCCCCTCCATGTCACCTTTTAATGCGGAAGCAAAGGGTTCGGTTGTCTTCCAATCAGGATGCTCAGAGGCCATTTCTTTTACTCTATCGATCGCAAAAAACAACTGTAGATAAACAGGCTTTTCTGCCCAAAGTGTTCCATCATTATCAAACGTCGCGATTCGTTGGCTTTCAGGAACATAGGAATCCGAACCTTGGGTCGTTGTTTTCGTAACAAACGCCATAATAGCTTGCTTAGCGTCAGTGTTGTTCCATGACGGAAGTGGATCTTGCATATCAGCAGCAACAGCGTAACTAGACAGAGCAAAACCTGTTGCTAAGACAATCGTCTTTAACTTTATAGCCATCTTAATTCCTTATATTGAGGTGCTAGGTGCGAATCCAATCAAAAGTATAGTTCAATTGAAACAGGCGCATATTGAACTGACATATCCAACGGCCACCAAAGAGTGACACCGTCACTAAATTGGTTCACTATTTTATTGAAATAGGAACATGGAATTTACCGATTAGAGTTTAAATTCATTGGCTTCAACTGATGTAGAGGCACTTTTACGTCCCTTTTTCTGATTGAGCTCTTCAATAACATAGTCGGGAGCGACCTTCGTTAGCTCTGTTAAACAGTCATCCGTTTTAGGGTTGCCGTATCTGACATAGATGTCACACACGGCATACAATTGTTCTGGAGCACCGGATATCAAATACGCTTGCTCAAAAGCGTTGACAGACTTCTTCAAGTCTAACTCTTCTTGCAGAACACCATTTAAATACCAAAAGTAACTGTTCGTCTTTGCCATCGTCGCAGCTTTGTCTATTTCAAACGCCGCTTCTTTCTTTTTGTCTAATCTAACCAAAGCGAGAGATTTAGAATAATGCAGCGAGGCATCTTCTGAATTTAGCTTGATGCCCTCGTCAAGCACGTTGATAGCTTTTTGGTCTAGCTGTTGCGCTCGGAAGTTGTCTGCATAGCTTAACCAAACTTGAGGGTTGTTTGGCTCAAGCTTAGTTAACTCTGGGTATATCAGCGCCGCTTTATCCCAATCACGATGCCAACGGTAAACGTCTGCAAGTAATAACTTGGAAACATTATCGTTCTTACTGGACAAGTGTGCTGTCAGCTCTGAAACAGGCCCTTCAAGTGACTGCTGTTGCTCTGAACTCAAATTGGCGTAATCTCGAACGAGGTTAATCGCTGCTGTAATTCGCACCATGGCGGCGTCATCACTCAATAATGGTGAAATCAAACGCCAACGGTGCTCAATCATATATGGTTGTGCTCCCACGATCGCAGCTTCGCGAATACCTGCATCTTCATCCTGCAACCCACGCGCAACTGCAACCAATGCATTTTGGCTTGGATAGTTGGCTAACTCACGTAAAGCATCAATACGTTTTTCTGAAGACAACTTTTTATTTTGCGCATCATAAGACAGCTTTTCGACTCGTTGCGCCGGTGTCATTTGAGCTTCTTGTGGAGTGACAACCGTTGTCGGCGATACCTGGTCTGGGTCTAGCAATGTTGTTTCTTGTGCCACTGCTGTTTGACTCGCAGCAATGCCGATCGAGATCACGAGTAATGATTTAGAGAGCAGCTTAATTTTTTGCATTCAATAACCTATATTCTTTCATTTCCGGGCCTGTAGCAGGCGTAGTGACTATCTTAAAACTTCGTTTCAAACACAGTCTGTGTTTGAGTAGCTTGCTGGTGTAGAATCTGGTCACTGTATTTACCGTGAACCACTGGGTTACCTGTCGCTCGTAAGATGTACGCCATCGACTGATCAACATGGGTAAAAAACTTCTTCCAACCCGCGCAGAGATAATTAAGACCAGGCTCACCTTGCCTAGTACGGATAAAACGGTTTTTGGGACATTCTCCAAAACATGCAAATTGATAATCACATTGAAGGCACTGTTGGGGCAGCGTACGACTTTTAGCAAACCCAAATTTCTGCTGCTCAGAGCTATAAGCGAGCGTATCGAGCTTTTCGTGATGAATGTTTCCAACCTTATATTCTGGGTACACGTAATGATCACACGCAAACACATCACCATTAGGCTCCATTGCTAAGCCCTTCCCGCAGATTTCACCTAACGTACACAGTGGGTTTTTTCTGCCCATCCAGGTTTCGATACTGGCTTCAAAGTACTGCACAAACACGTTGCCGATATCGTGTAAAACCCATTCATTGAAAATCGCGATCAGAAAATTTCCCCATGCTTCATCCGCAACGCAAAAAGGCTCAACAACGGCATCTTTATGACCTGGGATCAACCGTTTATCTCCTTGCTTTAGTTGCTCGTTTGGCTCCCAAGTTTGAGGGGCGGTTGTTCTGAATGTTTTCTGCTCAACTATTGGAATAAACTGCATTTGAGGGGAGCGTACTTCATCTCGCAAGAATCGGTACACTTCAAGTGGGTTACGGCCGGTCAAGTTGTTAACACAAGTGAGCGTAGCAAACTTTACTTCGTGCTTATGTAATAATTCAACCGCATTCATAACTTGCCGGAATGTGCCTCTACCAGCTCGGTTTGTTCGGTAAGCGTTGTGCATCATTTCTGGGCCATCAATGCTTAAACCGACGAGAAAGTTGTTCGCCTTTAAAAACTCACACCATTCATCTTTAAGCAGTGTGCCATTAGTCTGGAGATCATTGGAGATCGTAATGCCATCGGGACGGTATTTATTCTGTAGCTCAACAATTGTCTTGAAATAATCCAAACCTAGCATTGTCGGCTCACCACCCTGCCAAGAGAAAATGATTTCAGGTGTATTCTGTCCCGCTATATATTGGCGGATATAGGTCTCGAGCGTTTCCTCATCCATGACTGGTGAGCAGCCTGGCTTGTACTCAAGTAAATCTTGTTTGCTTAGGTAATAACAATAGGTGCAATCGATATTGCACACTGCACCGATAGGTTTCGCCATGACATGTAATCGCTTGGATGCTTTCCCATTGAACTGCGGACCTTGAGTTATGTGCATTCATCACCTTCTTAGTTGCTAGCCTGTGCCCAACGGCGCTAAGACTAATCATTAAGTTAATCGCCTAGTGTGATGATAATGTTCAATTATTCGTGGCGCTTGTTATAGTGTGTATAACTGTTTTTCATAGACTTGCCTGATAAAATTTTTTGATCATAAATGTTGATGGAGCTCCCCTATGAAGCATTCCAAAAGTAATACTCTTTACCTTGGTGCCGCTATTTCGATTTCGCTAATTATGACTGGATGTGCAACAACACAACCTAGCCCTCTTGCTCAAAAAATCGATCAAGATATGGTTCTTATTGAAGGCGGACAATTTACGATGGGCTCGGATAATCCATCAGCAAATAAATCTGAGCGCCCGGCCCGCACCGTTCGCGTGGAAGATTTCTATTTGGCAAAATTTGAGGTAACCCAAGAGTTATTCGAATCGGTTACAGGCTCTTCTCTGAGCTATTTTAGAAACCCAAATACGCCCGTAAATAACATTAGCTGGCAACAAGCCAATTATTTTATAAAGAAATTGAATGAAAAAACGGGAGAGCACTATCGTTTACCCACCGAAGCAGAATGGGAGTTTGCAGCGAAAGGGGGGAATCTAAGTCAAGGATTCACTTACGCGGGGTCTGATGATATTAACGACGTTGCCTGGTATGCCAGTAACTCAAACAATAAGGCACACAAGGTAGTCAGAAAAAACCGAATGAGCTTGGCTTATACGATATGACGGGTAATGTTGGTGAGTTTGTTATTGATGCGTTTGATGAAGGCTATTACAAATCAGCACCAAGTGATAATCCGGTAAACGCAAAAGATGAAAAAGAAAGCCTGGCACACAAGTCTGTACGAGGTGGTAGCTTTGCCTATGATGCTGACGAATCCGAAAACTATCGTCGCGATTTTGCTAGCCAGTCAGTCATCATGTCCGATATGGGGCTGAGATTAGCGAAAGACGCTGATTAAACTAAGCAAGAAAAAAGTGGAGCGATAAAAGCTCCACTTTTGGTAATTAGCTCCTATTGACCCCGACAATAGAGGCTTTAAGCTGATCAATAGCTTGTTTAGGTGCATAGTGACTAAGCTCTTGTATGCACCTATCGAAAGCAAAAGCGACAGCACCTTTTTTATGATTTCTCGCTAGAACCTCGCATTGAGCAAACAAGTGTTGTGGATTGCCACCGACTTCAAATGCTGTATGCAACGCTTTACTGGCTTCTAGAACATCGCTTTTTTCTAAAGCTAGACCGTACACGTACCAATAATGCGCATTAGTTTCACCAACTTCTGCGGCGCGTCTAAGTAGCTTTTTCGCATCATCGGCTTTGCCTTGACGCAACAAAGAAAGACCTGCGCTGTATGGTAATGTGCTGGATTTAGGTTGAGCTTTCATCCCTTGTTGTAGCACCGTGAGCGCAGCTTCTTCTTTACCTAGGTGACGATACAAATCTGCTAGGTTAACGTAGCTATTTTCGAAATAGGGTTCGATGCTGATCGCTTGTTGATACAGCTCGGCCGCTTTGTCGATTTCACCTAAGCTGCGGTACACATTCGCCAAATTGGTTCTTCCGAAACCACGATCGGCATTAAACTCTTGAATTTCCATGTACTCTTCTAAAGGCGATTTAATGATATCTTTTTGTAAAGGGGTCATTTGTGCGTAGTTCGCTACCAGCACCGAGGCAGCTTCCGCTCTCACTGAAAGCACCGGGTCACCAAGCAATGGCTCTAGAATCCGCCACCGATCATGAAATTCATAACCAGACGAGCCTGAAATTGCCCCTAATCGAACCATTTCATTCTCATTCTTAACGGCCCTAGCCAAAGATACTGTTGTATTTTGGTCAGTATTGCCCCCCATTCTCTCCAGGGCTGAAGCACGAATAATGTCTTTTAACGACGAATCCTGAGCAGAGTATGCCAACGCATTTGCTGCTCCTTGATGACCAATTGAATCCGCATAAAATGCGACAGCAAAATGTTGCTGATTACGATACTTCGAATTCGGGTACCATTTTGCTATCTGTTCATCGGCCCATTGATTGCTTTTATCTTCATGGCATGACATGCAAACATTGGGCGTTCCAATATGTTTGCTCAAATCCGGTCGTGGAATATGCCAACTGTGGTCTCTACGAGGATCGACTTGCATGTAAGTCGTTTCTGGCATGTGACAAGTCGTACATTGCGATGCTTCAGATCCAGCCTTATGAAAGGTATGCTTTTCAGGTGTATATTCAGATGCAATATGGCATTGCGAACATACTGCCTCTTCTGGGATCGTTAATTCTGCCGTGTGTGGATCATGGCAATTAGTGCACGTGACCCCCTTCTCCGCCATTTCAGATTGAAGAAACGAACCATAAACATAATCTTCGTCGTAAATCTGTCCATCATGATAGTAGAGTTCAGGTGTTATAAGACTTAAGCGATATTTATCAAAAAAGGAACCTTTAACATGATCACCTGTTTCATTTAACTGGGTTCGGCGACTATGGCATTGAGCGCATGTTTGCACTTGATTGGTTGCTTCAATTGATTTCGGCTGTAACGTACTATGGCCTTCCTCAAACACCCAATCCGACACTGCTTTAGACAAATTTCGATCAAAGCCATAATGGCTGTCATGCTCAAAAGAAGTGCCAGCATTTTTGTATTTCTTGGCCAGTTCTATGTGCTGACTAGCAGGACCATGGCATGCTTCGCATCCCACATTAATCTCTGACCATGAGCTGTTGTAAGTGTTTTTGTCAGCGTCGTAATTCTTCTTTAGGTGCGTTGAATGGCAATCAGCACACATGAAGTTCCAATTTTGCCCGGTATTGGTCCAATAGAATTCATCCGTTGTTGTCGTTTCTGGATAAAGATGAAACCAACGCTGTCCCCCTTCAACTTTAGCTCTTGTGTCCCAAGCAAAAGGAATAAGCTGCACGCGGCCATCTTCAAACTCGACCATGTACTGCTGTAATGGTTCCCAGCCAAATGTATAGCTGATCTTATAGTCATGCCATTGCCCGTCAGAGCCTTGAATGTTGACCCAATATTCGCCGCCTTTTTTAAAAAAACGATTAGGCATTCCTTTGTGTGTTACAACATGGTTATCAAAATTACCACGCACAGAGGTTGTACTTGCATGCTTCATGGCCATATCGTGATGTGACCCTTTCCAGGCCTCCACCTCGTTTTGGTGGCAATCTATACAAGCTTGTGTGCCAGCATATTCTGGATTTAAGCCTAAAGGAATATTTGGTTTCTCTGTTAATAACTCTTGAGAAAAAGCCATAAAACTGACAACAACGTTGACCAGCAATAAAATACGAAACCGGCCTGCCCACTGACTCATAGATATCCTTATATTTATAATGCACAACCTAAATCAATATAGACACTAAATCACTGGTTATACAAATAATTACAAGCAATACATAACGACTTTAGTATTGCTTTAGGACCGTAAAACAAGCGAGCATCCTATTGTTTTTCATTTCCATCCCCTCTTCTACTACGCAATAAAAATAAGGCTCTTCAGTGATCTAAATCTACTTTACGAATCTCTACAAACTAACAGGACAATCCTATTTCTTCTTAATTAACAAATGGTTACTACCTAGCAATAACTTATAGTTATATCGAGTATAAGAGGATTTTTCTATATACATCATTAACTTATGCAGCAACTAAGCATAAGGCTCACTTGTGCTTATCTTTACTCTCAACAATCTGGAGTTTTTATGGCAAATCAATTGAGCAAAATCGCTGTAGGCGCAGGACTGTTAGCGGCGTCTAGTGCTGCTATAGCAGCAGACAAACCGAATATACTGGCAATTTTTGGTGACGATATCGGCTACTGGAATATCAGCGCATACAACCAAGGTATGATGAGTTACAAAACGCCAAACATCGACCGTATCGCGAATGAAGGTGCGTTGTTCACAGATCACTACGGACAACAGTCTTGTACTGCTGGTCGCGCTGCCTTTATTACGGGTGAAGAGCCATTTCGTACGGGTTTGTTAACAATTGGTATGCCAGGCTCTGACCACGGCATACCTGATTGGGCACCAACCATTGCAGATCTGTTAAAAGAACAAGGTTACATGACGGGTCAATTTGGTAAAAACCACTTAGGTGACCAAGATAAGCACTTACCGACAAAACACGGCTTTGACGAATTCTTCGGTAACTTATATCACCTAAACGCAGAAGAAGAACCTGAAACTTATTACTACCCTAAAGACCCAGAGTTTCGTAAAAACTATGGCCCTCGTGGTGTCATTAAGTCTTATGCCGACGGTAAGATTGAAGACACTGGCCCGATGACACGAAAACGTATGGAGCACGCAGATGAAGAGTTCCTAGAGAGCTCTTTGGCATTTATGGAAAAAGCAGTTAAGGCGGATAAACCCTTCTTTATTTGGCATAACGCCACTCGTATGCACGTTTGGACTCGCTTGCAGGAAAAATACCAAGGTAAATCAGGTGTAAGCATTTATGCCGATGGTATGCTGGAACATGATGATCATGTAGGTGTTTTACTCGACAAGCTGGATGAGCTAGGTGTTGCAGACAACACTATCGTTATCTACTCAACGGACAACGGCGCAGAAACCATGACTTGGCCAGATGGTGGCGCAACACCATTCCATGGTGAAAAAGGTACAACTTGGGAAGGCGGTATGCGTGTTCCTCAACTGGTTCGTTGGCCAGGCGTCATTAAGCCAGGAACCAAGATCAATGAAATGATGGCACACCAAGACTGGTTGCCTACATTATTGGCAGCTGCTGGCGTACCTGATGTAAAAGAAAAACTGGCAGAAGGCTACAAAGCAAATGGCAAAGAATGGCGTGTGCATTTAGATGGTTATAACTTCATGCCATACTTTGAAGGTAAGGAAGAAAAAGGCCCTCGTGAGTCGCTGCTTTACTTTACGTCTAATGGTGAATTAAACGCTGTCCGCTGGAATGACTGGAAACTTCACTTTGCAACGCTTGAAGGGAACCTAAGTAACGCAGTTCGTTTTGCTCCGAACTGGCCTAAAATCATCCACCTACGCGCTGACCCATTCGAAAAAGGCCCAAGCGAATCACAAATGTACTTGCGTTGGATGGCTGACAACATGTGGCTATTTGTACCTGTACAAGACGTTGTGGGAGAGTTCTTTAAAACACTTCCAGAATACCCAATGCAGCGTGGCACAGCGATGAACCCTGCTTCACTAAACTACGACTCTCTAAAAATGCAAGAGAAGCTGCAACAACTAGACAAAGTTGAACAAGAAATCAGCAAGTTTAAGTAAACTAAGTTAACGTTAGTTAATCAGTAACATAAGCCAGCAGACCATTCTGCTGGCTTATGTGTATCGCCACATAGGAACTTACTTAAATCGCCTGTTTAGCCTATACAAAGTGGGCATTGTGAGTACAAACTGAAAAACAAAAAAAAGGAGAGCTAACCTGCTCTCCTTTGTATTTTAACCGTGGATAAACTAAGCCACATTAACCGATTTAGCTACACTGCTACTTTGGAAAAACTCATCATGCAATGCGCAAATCGCGTGCTGGTATTCCTTATCACCGACAACAAATTGAACATTTACATTTCTCAATGATGAGTGCAGTGCAACTGGCGTAACGCCATTATTCATCAATGCAAGCACACCTTTCGCCAACGTCTTGTTGGTATCAATTTGAGAACCGATGGCTGAGATAAGCGCGACCATACGACCTTTAATCGAGGCATTCGGATAACGTTTCTCGGCTTTATACAATACTTTGTTTAAGCTATCAGTACTGCCACCTAGATAGTAAGTAATAGAGTTAGCGTTCATCTCTTTACCAACCAAACTTACACGAGCATCGGAGATGATTTCCATCAATTCGTAACTAACGTTATCGGCTTTTCCTACCATTGCTTGGTCAAACAAATGCAGTGCAAATACTTTTTCTTTACCTGCGATGATCTCGACTTTGTCTTCTTCTGGGCGGTAGCTTGAAGAGATCAAAGTACCTTCGTGTTCAGGTTCGAATGTATTTTTAACCTGTAGCTCAATACCACTTTCACGTAAACCCGCAGCGGCATTTGGGTGAATCGCTTCCATGCCAAGGTTAGCAAGTTGGTCTGCTACGTCATAGTTTGTACTACCAATTGGTAATACTTTTTCAGGGCCAACAACGCGTGGGTCTGCTGAGCTCAAGTGGTACTCTTTGTGAATTACTGCTAAATCCGCTTTTGTTATTGCTGCAATTCGGCTAAATGTCATCTCACTATAACCTCGGTCATAAGTGTGCATTAGGCCCTCTTTACAGTAAGCATAACCTGTCACGATTGGCAGTTCTTTTGATACATCGATATCAGCAAACGCGTCACTGATCGACTCATCAAGGCTTCTTGGCGCTTGATTATCCCAACCAGACAGGTCAACGAACTTAGCGTTAATACCCATATTTTTTAGTTTTAGTGCTGTGTTGTAAGCACTATGTGCCTCACCGATAGACGAGAGAAACTCTCGAATTTGAGGCAAGTACTGGCGCAACGAAAATTGACCGTACTGACAGGTTTCTAAAATATTCGCGATACAGTTTTTCGCTTCAGCAATGCGGGAGCG
This sequence comes from Vibrio sp. 1401, assembly GCF_033340295.1. Classification (NCBI taxonomy): domain Bacteria; kingdom Pseudomonadati; phylum Pseudomonadota; class Gammaproteobacteria; order Vibrionales; family Vibrionaceae; genus Vibrio; species Vibrio sp. 1401. The sequence continues at coordinate 44,615 of NZ_JAWOWF010000019.1, read as the reverse complement.
AATGAATTTATCCGCACGGATACGATTCATTGGGTCCGCAAAAATATTTTCATTGGTCAGCAACATACGGCTTTCAACGTACGCTAACGCTTCTTCCCATTTGTCGTCGCGTTTCGCGATAAGCTGATAAACGCCTGGTTTACTGGTTTTTTTACACTCGAGCAGCGCATCGGTCATACCACCGTATGCAGATACGACAAAAATACGATTGTATGGTGTTTTGGGACGAAGAATAATATTGTCGAGAACAGCATCAAATGCTGTCATTGATGTACCGCCGATTTTTTCTACGGTAAATGTCATGATAAGCCTTTTTTGATTGGTAACTTTAAAAAGAAAAAAGAAGAGATAGTAAAGTGTGGGGTGGCAAAGCACCCCACCATCATCTTTTAGTCAACGAGAGGATAAACACCGTTTTCATCGTGCACTTCAGCGCCAGTAATCGGTGGGTTAAACACACACGCCATTACCATTTCTTTATTCTTATAAGCTCTCAAGTAGTGCTCATCGTGTTTATCAAGGATATATAATGTACCTGGTTTGATTGGGTACGTTTCTCCACCTACAACTTCAATCTCACCTTCACCACTCATACAAAACACCGATTCAAGGTGGTTTTGATAGTGAATATGAGTTTCTGTATCTTCATAAATCGTTGTGATGTGGAAAGAGAAACCCATGTTGTCGTCTTTCAACAACATGCGGACACTTTCCCAGTTATCTGAAACAACACGTCGTTCGCTGTTGCGGCATTCATCTAGAGTTCTGACGATCATAATTAAAATCCTTATTAAGATGCTTGTTTGAAATGTTTCGCAGCGATAGTCTCTACTGCATTTTCAAAGATGCTTAGTCCTTGATCTAGCTCTGATTCGCTGATGGTTAGTGGACAGAAGAACTTCACAACTTCATCGTCTGGACCCGCTGTCTCTATCACCATTCCATTCTCGAAACAGTTTTTCGCGATTTCAGATGCCATGTCACCATTGATACATTCAATACCAACCATCATGCCGCGGCCTTTTTTCTGCACAAACATTTGTGGAAAGCGACGAACACAACGGTCAATCACTGCACTCACCTTGTCTGAACACTGCTTGATGTGTGTTTCAAAATCATCGTTTGCCCAGTAAATTTCTAGTGCTTTTGCAGCAGTAATAAAGGCGTGATTATTGCCACGGAACGTACCGTTATGCTCGCCTGGCTTCCACTGGTCAAGCTCAGGCTTAAGTAATACGACAGCCATCGGCAAACCGTAACCACCGATCGACTTCGATAGCGTCACGATATCCGGTTGGATACCAGACGGCTCGAAACTAAAGAAAGTACCGGTACGTCCACAACCTGCTTGAATGTCATCGACAATCACAAGAATGTCATTGGCTTTACAGATTTTGCTCAAACGTTGTAACCACTCGTTTGAAGCAGCATTTAAACCACCTTCACCCTGCACAGTTTCAAGAAGTACAGCGGCTGGTTTATCCATACCTGCAGAGTTATCATTTAGCATGGTTTCGAACAGCGCAAGACCATCTACGCCAGCGTAACCTTCAAATGGAATACGAGTGACGTTACTTAGACTAGAACCGTTACCTTGTCTGTGATGCTGGTTACCCGTTGCAGCCAGTGCGCCAGCAGTACAACCATGGAAACCGTTAGTAAACGCAACGACGCTGTCGCGGCCTTTTACTTTTTTAGCCAGCTTCAATGCCGCCTCAACAGCGTTAGTACCTGTTGGGCCCGTAAACTGAACCTTGTAATCCAAGTTTCTTGGTTTAAGGATGTAAGTATCCAACGCTTCCAGAAACGATGCTTTCGCTTCTGAGTGCATATCCAAACCGTGAGTAATACCGTCCATTTCAATGTACTCAAGCAACGCTTGTTTTAGTACTGGATTGTTATGGCCGTAATTTAGAGATCCCGCTCCAGCAAGGAAGTCTAAGTATCGTTCACCTTGTTCTGTTTCTAGCCAGCAGCCTTTCGCTTTACGAAAAACGACCGGGAAATTGTTTGAATATGAGCGTACGTTGGATTCCTGCTTTTTGAAAATATCCATGATGAGACCGTTTTTATTTCCTATTGTTTGAGGATTATTTGAGAGGAATGCGATACAAATATTCTGTATCGTGTTTGCCTTTAAAGTGGGCTTCTTCATCCAAAAATGTGCTTACTTGGCCAGAATTGCCGTTCATCGCATCTAACTTTTTGAACAGTGCCCAAGAGGCTTTATTATCTTCCGTGATGGTAGTTTCTACCGATTTAACACCGCCTAATTCCTCTCGGGTGAGAAGTTCTTTCAACATGCGGAATGCTAAACCATGACCTCTAAAGCGAGGTGAGACTGCAACTTGCCAGACAAATAAAACGTCTTGCTCGTCTGGTTTCTGATAACCGGAAATGAAACCTGCGATTTCGCCTTTTTGCTCAACCAAAATACTGGTTTTGCTGAAATGCGTAGACTGTAGGAAATTGCAATAAGATGAGTTCATGTCCAATGGAGGACAGTCTGCAATCAAGCTGTAAATGTCGTCACCATCAGAGATTTTAGGCTCACGAAAAATCCATTTTTTACTTGAGTCTTCTCCAATCTCTGGATAAAGGACCCAAGGTGCTGATGTGATCATGTGAAAATACATATCCTTTGAGGTCTAATTAAATTTCCTTTTTATTATGGGCATCCCTCGCGACTAAAAATCAAATAATCCGCCTTTTTATCGGTATTTTTGTGATTCAAATCACAAAAATAAACCTATTAACCAAAAGTTAAAATAGTTCGAGGTCTAATTTATTAAATAGTCACCTAAATGCACAGTACAAAAAACAACCAGAATAAGACCGTTTTCCATGCTGTTCATTTCTCAGAGAAAAATAGAAATCCAAAAAAAAGCGGCATGCTTTCGCATACCGCTTTTATCAATAATTTAACTGCTGATACTAGTTATTTTGATTTCTTAGAAACCGCCTTTGGACGAGGTTCATCCATCAAACCTTTTATCAAAGATACCGTTGCAACAAGTAAAACAATAGTAAACGGTAAACCAGTCGTCACCGCCATTGCTTGAGCAGCAGCTAGACCACCACCCAACATCAATGCAATCGCAACCAAACCTTCAAACGTACACCAGAACACGCGTTGTGGCGTTGGTGCATCGACCTTACCGCCCGCAGCAATAGTATCAATAACCAGTGATCCTGAGTCAGAAGAGGTAATGAAGAACACCACGACTAAGATAATGCCGACAAAAGATGTTATCTCAGCCAATGGCATAACATCTAACATGGCAAAAAGTTTTAAAGGTAGTTCTGCGTTAAACACCGCCTCGTAGCCATCATTAACGTATTGGCTAATTGCGTTACCGCCAAAAGCCGTCATCCATAACACACAAACTGAAGATGGGATAAGAATAACGCAAATAATAAACTCACGAACTGAACGACCGCGAGACACACGTGCGATGAACATACCCACAAATGGTGACCAAGAAATCCACCACGCCCAGTAAAACGCCGTCCAGCCTTGAGAGTAATTCACATCCTCTCGTCCAAATGGCATAGATAAGGCAGGGATATTAGCCACATAGGAAACGATGTTCTCGAAGAAACCAGTTAAAATCGCAATCGTCGGGCCAACAACAATAACAAATAGCAATAGCAGTGCTGCAAGACCCATATTGATTTCAGATAAGATTTTCACGCCCTTATCGAGTCCAGCCACAACAGAGATTAAAGCGAGCGCAGTAATACCAATAATCAATATGACCTGCGTGGTATTGGTCATTGGGACATCAAACAGGAAGTTCAAACCCGTTGCGGCTTGAGATGCACCGTAGCCTAGCGATGTTGCTAAACCAAAAACCGTCGCTACCACTGCAAGAATATCGATAATATGACCAGTCCAACCCCATACACGCTCACCAAACAAAGGGTAAAAAATTGAGCGCATAGTGAGTGGCAAACCTTTGTTAAATGAAAAGATAGCCAGTCCAAGAGCCAAGAGCGCGTATATTGACCACGGATGAAGTGCCCAGTGGTAAATCGTCGCAGCCATCCCTAATGCCGAAGCTGCAGTTGCATCGCCCTCTGCACCACCTAGCGGTGCCCAGTCAGTACGTACACCATTCTCAACGCTCACGCCACCAATCGCAGAACTAAAATGGGACATCGGTTCTGATACCCCGAAGAATACGAGACCAATGCCCATACCTGCAGCAAATAGCATTGCCAACCATCCGGCATAGGAGTAATCCGGTGTTGCTTCAGTACCACCGATTCGCACACGGCCCAATGGTGTGAAGATCAATCCGACACAGACAATGACAAAAATATTACCTGAAGCGAGAAAAAACCAGTCTAAATTGTGTAACAAACCCGCTCGTAGGTCTGCAAAAAACGGCTCTACCTGTTCTCGGAATAATAGTGTTATCACAACAAACATGACGATTGCTAAGCCAGAAATTGCAAAAACACGGTTGTGAATATCAAGGCCAAATGGGCCTACCTTTAGCGCAACGTTATCCTGACCAATTTGATAGTCAGTATCTATTGCGTTTACTTTTCCATCGGGGCGTTGAATGCCACCGTTATTATCGGTGCTCACGGATAATCTCCTTAAAAATACGTGACCAAGTTTAAATTACTTTCGTCGGAGTTCGAGTAATGAAACGTCTTCATCACTACCAAGCACATGTTCATAAAACATTGTTCTTATAAGCGGTTACTCAATCCGCCATCATAATCTTAAAGCCCCCTATCTCTCATTGCATTTTATTGTTTTCACCATAAATAACGCCTATTGCCAAACCGAAGATATTGGCATGTTTCGATTAAAGTGATACTGCAGTTGTGCTTGAAACAGCTCCGCAGTTGCTAACGCATCCGTCAGGGCATGGTGAGGTTGATAAGCAGGGAGGCCATATCTTTCACGAGCGTACCCTAATCGTACAGAACCGGGTTTCTTGCCTTTCAACTTATTGATAAAACCTCTGCATTCACGGCGTTGTATCGCATACTCAATATCTAACGTATCAACAACAGGAAACTGTATCCCCTCTCCGATGCTATTTAGCAAGGCGTTATTAAAGAACTGCCTTTCAATGTTCTTGTAGTGAACAAGTACCACTTTGCCTGACAACGCATCCAATATTTCACCCAAGATCTGAGACAGCTGCGGCGCGTTTTTAACCTCAGAGTCAGTGATACCGTGAATAATGACAGACTCGTGGTTTAACTCTCTGTTTGGGTTAACGACCCAATGAGCAGAACCATTACATTGAACACGATCAATAGTGAACGGCACAAGTCCGATCGTGAGAATGACATCCTCTTCCGAGTTCAATCCTGTTGTCTCAAAGTCTACCGAGACAAATGGCACTTGTTCAATTGGTGTTTCCCCATTAACCATCGGTGTCGAATAGTAGCGTTTGAGCCTCTCGTCTTTCGCTTCTTTAGCTAGTTGTTTGAACAACATTGACCACTCTGGCGTCTGGGATGTATCCAACAACGGCTGTTCTTTTTCTACTTTTTTTGAGAACCACATTATTTGCTACTTCTCTGGTATCGAAACTTAATGAAGTTCTGAGCGTTACTTAGAATTTGAAATGCTGCTTTTAAGTTTCGACGTTCAAATTCAGACATGTTCTCCGGCTCAATATTGTTGTCTGGCTCTTCTCCATTTTCTATATCAAGGGCTTGGTGACGAATTCGAACCATGTAGATTAGCTCCATCGCATCCCTTAAATCCAAACCTCGACCTTTCGGTAAAATGCCAGCATCATTAATGTCATCTAAACGGTCGAAAGAGTTTTGCGATCGCGAACCGATTGCCAGAGAATGCACCCGTATTAAATCGGCCAACGGAGCCGTCCCCCTTCGCTTCAAGTTAATCGAGTTGCGATGACGACCATCTTTCTCCATCACAAAGTCTTTGAAAAAGCCCAGTGGAGGCGTCCTACGTATTGCGTTATACGCCATACAAGCAAGAAAGCGGTTATTTCTTTTCGCTCGTCTCACAATAAAGCTGCTTAATTGCTCCGCCCATTTCACTCGCCCATGCACACCGAGGAGATCAAAAAAGATATTACTATTTAACAATCTCTCAGGGGTTGGATTGTCTATCCAGTTTCCAAAGCATTCTTCCCATTCTGCACGAGTTTTTCGCCATTCTGGGTTGGTAGCCATAATGTCTCCAGTACAATAAGCATAGCCGCATGCCGCTAAACCATCACAAACAAATTTAGCAAACTTTTCAAAGTACTCTCCGTGAATCTCAACGTCATAACTGTTATCGAGAATAAGCGCGTTATCTTGATCCGTTACAATTAGCTGCTCATCCCTCGCCATTGAACCCATTGCGACTAAACAATAAGGAATGGGCGCTGGGCCGAACTCTTGCTCAGCTAATTCAGCGAGGCGTTGTTTGAAACTACTGCCTATAACCGACATGGCTCGACCAATCATGTGCGCGTTGGCATCTTCATTGACCATTCTTACGAAACAGTCTTTTACTTGTTCAGAAACCTGCTTGAGATCCTCGACACTGGTTTGCTGAAAAATAGAGCTCACTAGCAATAGGCTGTTCTGAGATTCGTAACGAACGATGTCCGTCATGCCAATAATTCCTATCGGCTTTTTATCTTTTAAAATTGGTAAATGATGCACGTTGTAACGCAACATAGTTAACATGGCCTCAAACACATAGGCGTTATAATCCAATGAAACAACGTCATAACTCATGACCTCACTCACTGGAATATTGGTATCAATACCTTGAGCTAGTACGCGAATGCAAAGATCGCGATCAGTCAATATTCCAAGCAGCTGTTCGTCATCTTCTTCTGTGAGCTCCTCTGTCGGGCGAATAATGAGCAGAGAGGTGACATTCTCCTCTGCCATGAGTATTGCAGCTTCCTGAATTGAAGCCGTTGCCTCCAGAGTTACTGGATCTCTTGCTAAGATTTTACGTGCCTTAGCGGTGGTAAAGTCATTGCTTTCAGATCGGCTAGATATTGCGCTTCGCAAACGCGCGCTATCTTCCAGTTCCATGTAGTCCGCAAAGTTTTCAAACTCATCACAAAGTTCATTGAAGATGTTTTCCGGAATACAGTAAACGAGAGTGTCTTCTATCGCTTTGGCTGGCATACGTACGCGGTTGTTCATCAACAACCCCATCTGACCAAACAGTCCACCAGCATCAATCCTGTTGTAAAGTTCACCTTTACGTCGATAAATCTCTACCGCCCCACTTCTCACCATATACAAGTCGCGGATCGTATCTCCGAAGTTAAGGATTTTTGTTCCTTGCCGAAAGTATGCAACCTCGGCATTGAGAGCAATTTTTCTAAGCTGCTCTTCAGGTAGGTCATCAAAAGGTGGGTACTGGCTAATGAAATTGAGCACTTCTAACTGTTCGGCTTCCATTTTTTATTCCATACGTTGCCTAAACTACAGCGATAAATATCACCCTGAGTGAAATCAAGCAATAAATAAATCTAAGGATAACAGTACCTAACCGATTTCACAGGACCAAGCCTTAACCAAAAATTAGAGCTCTAACCTTTTTATATGTAGAGTTCTAAGCTATCACAGCTTATATCTATGCAAGCGAGTTGAGTTGAAATGTACAAAAAAATTCAAAATAAATTCAACCCTACGTCAGGGCAACGTTATGGCGGATAAAAACACATCACAAGCAATTGTTTTAAATATAAAAAATAAGAATTGAACATACCTTGCTCAACGAATTCTCTATGCACGGCAGAACTAGTTAACCACCCCCCTTTCGTTGAAAGTTGAACTAAAATTAATTAGAGTACAAATCGTTAAACAGTTATAAACACACGAAAAAGGACAGATAACATGGATCCCATACTGGAAGTTAAGGGACTGTATAAAGTGTTTGGAGAAGACCCAGAGAGAGCCTTCTCGCTTATCGACAAAGGCGTCGATAAAGACGGTATTTTTGAACAGACAGGTTTAACAGTCGGCGTAAACGATGTATCTCTCACCATAAATGAAGGGGAAATTTTCGTAATCATGGGCCTTTCTGGCTCCGGGAAATCCACCCTTGTTCGACTTCTTAACCGGCTCATTGAGCCGACTAAAGGTAGTGTTTATCTCAAAGGAAGAGATATCGCCCACATCTCCGAGAATGAACTTCGAGAAGTTCGTCGTAATAATATCTCAATGGTGTTTCAAAGTTTCGCACTCATGCCACACATGACGGTGATTGAAAATGCCGCCTTTGGTTTAGAACTTGCCGGCATCGATGTTAATGAGCGTCAGAAAAGTGCCCTTTCCGCCTTAGAAAGAGTGGGTTTAGACCCTTATGCAGAATCTTTCCCTGACGAATTATCCGGTGGTATGAAACAGCGCGTTGGTTTAGCGAGAGCGTTAGCCTGTGATCCTGACATCCTATTAATGGACGAGGCGTTTTCCGCTTTAGACCCATTGATCCGTTCTGAGATGCAAGATGAGCTTATTCGTCTACAGAACGATGACAAACGCACAATTGTCTTCATTTCTCATGATTTGGATGAAGCAATGCGCATTGGCGACCGCATCGCCATCATGCAAAACGGTGAAGTTGTTCAGGTTGGTACACCTGATGAAATATTACACAGTCCAGCAAATGATTATGTCGAAGCGTTTTTCCGCGGCGTAAACATCGCAAGTGTCTTGACAGCAAAAGATATCGCGCGCAAGAAGCCAGCGGCTGTTTTTAAGAAATCGGAAAATGACGGTCCAGGCTCTGCGATGCAGATTCTGATGGATCACGACCGTGATTACGGCATTGTCGTCGATAAATCTAGCCGATATTCCGGCATCGTATCTCTTGATTCACTACGTTTGGCTCATAAAGAAAACCGTTCGTTAGCCAGTGCTCAATTACCGGATGAAGTTACTCTTCAGCCTGATCAGTCAATTAATGACATTTTGGGTCTGGTTGCTGGTGTTCCTTATGCCGTGCCTGTCGTAGATGAGAAAGGAACTTACTTTGGTGTCGTGACTAAATCACGTCTTCTACAAACACTAGATAAGGATTAACACGATGTCTTCAGAGCAAACTAACAATGATCCCTGGTCAAATACTGCTCCTGCGCAAGATGATCCTTGGTCGCAAGGTACAGAGGCCGCGCCAAGTAATGATTGGCTCAACTCAGAAACTGTAGAGCAAGCGCCATTCGATATTATGAACCCATTCCAAGATGCGGTTTTACCCCTCGATAGCTGGGTAGAATCCGGTTTGAACTGGCTGGTGGAACATGGTCGACCTGTTTTCCAAGCAATACGAGTTCCAATCGACTTTATTCTAACGTCGTTTGAAACTGCTTTGGTGTCTACACCTGCGCCTATAATGGTACTCATTTTATTTTTGCTAGCGTGGCAGTTTTCCAATGTAAAACTTGGTTTTTCTACTCTTGTATCCCTTGTTTTCATCGGCCTAATTGGTGCGTGGTCACAAGCGATGACAACGCTAGCACTGGTGTTAACCGCCGTTTTCTTCTGTTTGCTTATAGGGCTACCAATGGGGATATGGTTGGCAAGGAGCCAAACCGCTGCCAAATTTGTTAGGCCAATATTAGATGCAATGCAAACGACTCCCGCGTTCGTTTACCTTGTGCCAATTGTTATGTTGTTTGGTATTGGTAACGTTCCTGGCGTAGTAGTAACGATCATTTTCGCCCTGCCTCCCGTTGTGCGCCTGACTATTTTGGGTATTCAGCAAGTACCTGAAGAGCTTATCGAAGCTGGCCACTCTTTCGGGGCAAACAAAAAACAGATGCTTTATCGCATCCAGTTACCGTTGGCGTTACCAACCATCATGGCAGGTGTAAACCAAACCTTAATGCTGTCACTTTCTATGGTAGTGATTGCTTCAATGATTGCTGTTGGCGGCTTAGGCCAAATGGTACTTCGTGGTATTGGCCGACTTGATATGGGTCTTGCTGCCGTTGGTGGCTTAGGCATCGTTATTCTTGCGATTTTGTTAGACCGTATCACCCAGGTGTTAGGGGTTAATGCGGGCAACACTAAACTTCGCTGGTATCACACAGGTCCTGTTTCATACCTATTAAAACTGAAAACAAAGACGAACCAAGACGATCTAAAACTTAGGAGAAACATCAATGAATAATTCATGGAAGAAAGCGCTCTCTGTTGGAGCTCTAAGTACTATCGCATTTTCAACTTATGGTGTGGCAAGTGAACTACCGGGTGAAGGTGTCACTGTTCAGCCTGTTCAATCAACCGTTGCAGAAGAAACATTTCAAACGTTGATCGTAAACCGCGCACTTGAAGAGCTTGGTTACGATGTTAAACCGACCAAAGAAGTGGACTACAACGTAGGCTACACCTCTATTGCTAAAGGTGATGCTACTTTCTTAGCGGTTGGTTGGTTCCCTCTTCACGCCGATAAGTACACGATGTCGGGCGGTGATGATAAGTTCTTCCGTAAAGGCCAATATGTAAGTGGTGCTGCGCAAGGTTATTTGATCGATAAGAAAACCGCGGAAAAATATAACATCACTAACATTGGTCAGTTAAAAGATCCAAAATTGGCGAAGCTATTCGATGCAAACGGCGATGGCAAAGCGGACTTAACTGGTTGTAACCCAGGTTGGGGGTGTGAAATGGTTGTTGAGCATCAGTTGGATGCTTTCAAACTTCGTGACACAGTAACACACAACCAAGGTAACTACGCGGCGATTATCGCTGATACGATCTCACGTTACAAAAAAGGCGATCCGATTCTTTACTACACTTGGACACCGTACTGGGTAAGTGGCGTTTTAGTTCCAGGGAAAGATGTTGTGTGGTTAGAAGTGCCATTCTCTTCACTTCCTGGTGAGCGTAAGGACATTGATACGACACTAGAGAACGGTAAGAACTACGGCTTCGAGATGAACTCTATGCGCATCGTTGCCAATAAAGAGTTTACGGAAAAAAACCCTGCTGCTGCGAAGCTATTTGAAATCATCAAACTAAATATCAATGATGTTAGTGCTCAGAATATGATGATGAGCCAAGGTAAGAACAGCTCAGCGGACATCGAGTCTCATGTAAATGGTTGGATCAAAGCGAACCAGAAAAAGTTCGACGCATGGGTCGAAGAAGCGAAGAAAGCCGCAATGTAATCATGCCTTTATCAACCTCTAGAGCCAGTTGGTGTTATCAACTGGCTCTTTTTTTACACAAACGCCCCTCCCCCTTACATAGACATACCAACACTTACACTACTCGACCATAAACCCACATTATAATTCACGTTTATTTCACGCTTGCTTTGCTAAAAACAACACAACATAACAATTAAACTATTCGAATAAATATGAAAAACTTATCAAAGAGCTCTGTGTGGGGGCCTTTGCAGCCAATTGCTGCCTTTTCTTTGTTTTCGCTTCTATTTCTGTCTATCTCAAGAGTTTTGCTAGCTTTTTGGCAGATTGACCGTATTGACTCTCTAAACGACTTAATTTACATCCTAGGTCAAGGTTTGCGCGTAGATATTGCAACGCTTTGCTGGTTATTTATTCTTCCAGCACTGTTTTCAACCTTCATGCCATTAACCGGTAAGATGGGAGAGTGTTGGAAGCGAATATTACGCATATGGATGGTTTTAGGGCTTTGGGTGCTTGTATACATGGAGCTAGCAACAGCGCCATTCATTCAGGAATACGACCTACGTCCAAACCGCCTGTTTGTGGAATACTTAATCTACCCAAAAGAAGTCTTGAGTATGCTCTGGACTGGCTACAAATTAGAACTGTTTATTGGTGCGTTAGGTACAGTTTTAACCATCACTTTAGGTTGGAAGTGGAGTAAGAAACTGACCGATAAGGCGCAGCAGGTCAACTGGAAATGGCGACCACTATTGGCACTTTTCGTTGTTCTTTTTGGGGTTGCAGGTGCTCGCTCATCTTTAGGGCACCGCCCGCTAAATCCTGCTATGGTCGCCTTTTCTAACGATCCACTGCTTAACGACTTAGCACTGAACTCATCTTACTCATTGTTGTTTGCGGTTAATAGCATGAAGTCAGAAAAGAGTGCTGAGCAGTTCTACGGAAAAATGGACACTCAAAAGATGTTGGAATTAGTTCGCACTTCATCAACAAAGTCCGACTTCACCCCTTCATTACTCCCAACCATGAACAGTAACCCCGCGACTTACCAGGGTAAACATAAAAACTTAGTGATTTTGCTACAAGAAAGCTTAGGCGCCCAATTTGTCGGTGCTTTGGGTGGTTTGCCTCTAACATCAAACCTTGATGAACTCATGAAGGAAGGTTGGCAGTTCACACAAATGTACGCCACTGGTACTCGTTCTGTTCGTGGAATTGAAGCCGTAACCACGGGCTTTCCTCCATCTCCGTCTCGCGCGGTAGTGAAGCTGAGTAAAAGCCAAACGGGTTTCTTTACCATCGCGGACTTACTGAAAGCTCAAGGCTATCACACGCAATTTATTTACGGCGGTGAAGCCAACTTTGACAACATGAAAACTTTCTTCTTTGGTAACGGTTTTGATCAAATAGTAGAAGAAGACGATTATAACAACCCAAGCTTTGTTGGCTCTTGGGGTGTTAGTGATGAAGATCTATATAACAAAGCAAACGAAGAGTTTGAACGCCTTTCAAAAAGCGACAAACCTTTTTTTAGCTTAGTTTTTACGTCAAGTAATCATAGCCCTTATGAGTATCCAAAAGGCAAAATTGAGCCATACGATTCAGAATATATGACGCGTAACAACGCCGTTAAATATTCCGATTACGCTTTGGGCACTTTCTTTGAAAAGGCGAAAAAGTCATCTTATTGGGATGATACCATTTTCATTGTAATTGCAGATCATGATGCACGTGTTTCTGGCGCTAACCTTGTTCCAGTTAAGCACTTTCACATTCCAGCATTGATCCTTGGTAAAGGCATTCAACCACGTAAAGATGACCGCATAGCAAACAACATAGACATGCCGCCTACACTGTTATCTCTGATTGGGGTAGATGCTAAAACACCGATGATTGGTCGTGATTTAACGAAGCCACTGGCTCGCGAAGATGAACGCGCAATGATGCAATACGACAAAAACTTTGGTTATTTAACGCGCGACAATCTCGTTGTGCTTTCCCCTGGTGAAAAGATATCGACCCTGGCGTACGACTTTAAAGACCAAACCATGAAGCCGCTAGAGGTGGACGAATCTATTATCGAGCGTGCAAAAGCAAACGCATTATTTGCATCTAAAGCGTATCAAAACAACTGGTATTCTTCCAAACACACTCATTAATACCAATGATTCCGCTGATAAAAAGGAGCTAAACGGCTCCTTTTTCTTATTCTGTCACTTACCTTCGAGAATGTTCTACTGACAACTCCTGTCGTTCCTTTCCGTTAGATTGCCCCTACTATTTCTAATTGATTAAGGAACAAACCATGCTGACTATCAATTCATTCGTTCTCTACGTTGAGGACATCCACATAAGCCAAGTTTTTTATTCGAAACTGTTCGAACGCAAAGTCACGCAGTTGTCTCCAACCTTCGCCGCTATTCCACTGACCGAAGGCTTAACGTTGACACTCAAGCAAAGAGATAATCTTTCACCCTACAGCGGAATTAGAGGTGGTGGCACCGAGTTGTCTTTATCGGTGCCCAATAGTCATATGCTAGAGCGCATTTACAAGCGCTGGAAAGACCTAGGTGTTGAGTTTGTTCAACCACCAGCGACATCAGTGTATGGGTTAAATTTTATGGCTATCGATCCAGATAAGCATCGCATTCGTGTTTTCATAAATGAATAAAAATGCGTTAAAAATGCTTTTTACCCATTCCCAATGTGACTTCAATAAATTAGACTCAAGGAAACATCAAAAGCGGCGTAGTAATAAGAAGGAATGCCCATGAGCTCAAGTATGATCCTTAGCGAATCCCTAATCGAGAGCGGAAGAGATATCCCCCTCAAAGAACTGCTTTATGCAAAGCGCGTGCTGGATAACTACATGGCAGTAGCCAAAGAAAGTAGCCCGCTTGAGCTATTAACTGAGATGAAATCGGCAGCAAAGCAAGTAGAATACTTTACAACGACGAGTAACCCGTGTGAGGCTCGTAATGTCATCAGTCAGATGATTGATAAAATCGACACCGCGGAATCTTTTGCTTCGTTCAAAGCATTAGCAGGTAAGCCATCTCAAGCACTCAATGAACTAATTGAAGATCGAGCTCAGCTGATTAAACACGAACGAGAGCTCCTGCTCGCCTCAGGCTATGACGCCTCACGAATCTAATATACGCGACAGGCTAAAAGTCATAGCCAACAACGAAAAAGGAGCTCTTAAAGAGCTCCTTTTGCTTTTCAAAACCGGATACAAAAGACTTAAAGGCCGATATCTTCCGTTATTGCTTTGATTTGTTTGAGGTCCATTTTATAGACTTCAATCATTTGATCGACCTGACTTAGTCGTGAATTAGCTTCATCATGTTTATCACACGCGTCCGACTTCACGTCCCAAGATTTGCCTTCTAAAAATACGTCACACTCTTTCTTGAGTTTCTCAATCTTAGGTAATAATTTCGACCGTTCTTTCTCGAGAGACTCTAATTCTTGCGAAATTTTTAGCTCTTTCTGGAATACTTCGCGGGACCGCTCAAACATAGTCGCTTGCATATCCGCTTGACGACTCAACTTCTCATTTTCTGACTTCGTCGTGTTGATCTTATCTGCCTGCTGCTTCAATTGAGACTCTAGTGACAAGTTAACCTTCTCGACCTCAGTCAATTGCTTTTGCAACTTCTTAAGTGCTTTCTGATGAGCTTCATCTTTCGCGGCGAGTAACTCACTAACTTGGTTTTGTATTTCTTGGTCGAGCGCCTCTTCACGCACTTTTACTTGAGATGCCAACTGGGTTTTATCTTGCGTTAGTGCTTGATACTTTTCTTCTAATACGTGGTAAGTCGATTCCCACTTGTTCGCAGTGACAACCGATCCAACAAGGCCACCAAATGCCAAGCCTAACACCGCAGCGATTGCGATATAGATATGCGTACGTTTGTCACGCTCTTCAATGACAACTACGTCGTCTTGCTCTTCCATTTTGTTCTGAGAACTCACCGTATACTACTCCAAGGACTCTTTTACTTTGCTAGCGGATCAATTCCGCAAACATAATTGATGCTGTATAAATCAGAAATGCGCCAATTAATGTTATAACGGTCGCTTTTTGGACTTTTTCATTGGTTCGATAACGAAACAGTACAAATGCTACTGCAATCAACACCGCAATGGCTAATAATCTGGTCATACCGCCTCCTTGTCCACTCATGAAAAACTGCCTAGGTCCGTAGACTGTTTCACAAAGATTCATTGTAACCCATTTATACGTACCATAAGGTCAACTTAGCGTAGATTTTAAAATAAGTGCTCCGATTTTCATCAATTTTGTGTTCTTAATTGAATAACTTATGTCGTAACGATCGAAACACATTTATCGTTCTGAAGTGTTTTTGGGTTCCATTCCCTAACCCAATAGATTTTATTTATGCCGTGACTCGCACAAAAAGATTGGCAAACATACCTTCATGAAAATAGATGAGGTTATTTCATTGAAAATAAATTGACATAGGGTGTTGAAATGGACCAAAAACATGATAGAGTTCACACGTTAATGATGACCAGCATCATTAACTAACCTTTACTCATTTAATTGAGTAATTGTTCCGATGAAGACTGCAGGAGAGTGGTTATTAATCAAACTTTAACATTTGATTAGCATAACTCGCCGAAGAATTAACTATTTCAGGTGCTACCTAGGTAGCGGAGACTGTAGTTGGAGGAACCTCTGGAGAGAACCGTTAAATCGGTCGCCGAAGGAGCAAGTCTTGCACTCACGCAAGGTGAAACTCTCAGGCAAAAGGACAGAGGAGTGGAAAGTTACAACCTAACTATTTTGCTTGGCCTTCCCGCCTACAACCAATAGCTT
Source organism: Vibrio sp. 1401 (assembly GCF_033340295.1). NCBI lineage: Bacteria > Pseudomonadati > Pseudomonadota > Gammaproteobacteria > Vibrionales > Vibrionaceae > Vibrio > Vibrio sp. 1401. The sequence continues at coordinate 28,652 of NZ_JAWOWF010000019.1, read as the reverse complement.
AGTTCTTTTAGAGATCGTTGATCTCGTCCTTTCCCTCTTCTCCTTATTAGTTGTTTTATTAAGGGGAAATCATGAACAACCTACAATCTTTACTACAAACCATCGATAATTTTGTCTGGGGTCCACCGCTGCTTATTTTGCTAGTGGGTACAGGTGTTTACTTCACTTTTAGCCTTGGCTTGATCCAGTTTAAACACCTCCCAACAGCGCTAGCGATGGTATTCAGTAAAGATAAGTCATCTAATACTCAAGGTGACGTTTCTAGCTTTGCAGCTCTTTGTACTGCGCTCTCAGCAACAATTGGTACTGGTAACATTGTTGGTGTTGCCACAGCAATCAAACTCGGTGGACCAGGCGCTCTATTCTGGATGTGGCTCGCTGCCCTTTTCGGAATGGCGACTAAATACGCCGAATGTTTGTTGGCGGTTAAGTACCGAAGAGTCGATGATAAAGGCCAAATGATTGGTGGCCCAATGTATTACTTGCAATACGGTGTTGGCTCAAAAGCTCTCGCGATCATGTTTGCAGTGTTTGCTTTGGGTGTTGCTTGTTTTGGTATCGGTACGTTTCCACAAGTAAACGCGATTCTGGATGCAAGTGAGATATCTCTTGGTGTTAACCGTGAGCTATCTGCCTTCGTACTAACTCTTTTGGTTGCTTTCGTAACTTTGGGTGGCATCAAATCCATTGCTAACGTTGCAGGAAAAGTGGTTCCTACCATGGCTGTATTTTATGTGTTGGCGTGTTTAAGCGTGATCATCATGAATGCAGACCAATTGTTCAATGCCGTTGAATTAGTGCTGGTTTCAGCCTTTACATCAACAGCAGCGACTGGTGGTTTTCTAGGTGCAAGCATCATGTTGGCAATCCAATCAGGTATCGCTCGCGGTGTGTTCTCAAATGAATCTGGTTTGGGTAGCGCGCCTATGGCAGCAGCAGCAGCGAAGACAGACTCTTGTGTTAAGCAAGGCCTAATTTCAATGACGGGTACCTTTTTCGATACCATCATTATTTGTACCATGACAGGCCTTGCTCTAATCCTGACCGGTGCATGGCAAAGTGACCTAGCAGGCGCCGCGATGACGACTCATGCTTTTGCGGTGGGTTTAAATGCAGATACATTTGGCCCTATGCTCGTCTCAATCGGTTTGATGTTCTTCGCTTTTACCACCATTCTTGGTTGGAACTACTACGGTGAGCGTTGCGTTGTGTTCCTGTTCGGAACTAAAGCTGTGCTTCCATACAAACTGATTTTCGTTGGCTTGGTGGCATCTGGTGCATTCCTTCACCTCGATATGATTTGGCTACTGGCTGATATCGTAAACGGTCTGATGGCAATTCCTAACCTGATTGGTTTGATCGCACTGCGTCACGTCGTACTGGCAGAAACCAAACTGTTCTTTAGCTCAACATCGCAATCAGGTGAAGTTGAAGCAGTGAAAGCTTAGTGAAACGACAGCTGTTCGGTCACAAACTACCAGTAACGGAGAGCAAAGCACATTAGAAATGGTAAAAACATAAAGCCCGCTATTATTTAGCGGGCTTTATTTATCTTCGGTTAAATGGTTAATCTCTCAACCATTGATGCTCAACGTTTTCTCCACGTTCTTCAAAAAACTTCGCATTTTTTTGCTTGAATTGATCCGCTTTCAACTCTGATAGCGGCCAGTCTAAAAATGCTTCTGTTACAAACGAGTCGCCGACACCAACCTCAATCGATTCCAGATGTTTCCCGATGTAGCGATAAAAGTAGCCTTGCCCAAACGCATCGCACACCATAGGTACATGCCTGACACGTTGATGATTGACAGAGACCGAAGCCCAAGTCGTCGTTTTAGGTTCACAGGTTTGCTCTTTTACAACGTCGACCTCAAATTTATTGTCCATAGTTGTCGAAACAAAAACGACAATAGCGTCATGCAAATACACACGCCTGAGCAATAACTGTTTAGTGTCTTGAGTTCGCGTTTGTTGTATTCCATTAGCAAAAGGCTCGAAGTAGCCCCAGTGCCAAGACCAGATCATGCCGCGTTGCGCAAACTGTACTTGTGGCCACGTATGCCAAGCAACAGCGGCACCTATCCCCACAATAAATACAGCGAGTAGTATCAACAATCGATAAATATTACGCATTAAACGGGTTTTTCAATTAATAACTTCACACCAAGTGCGACTAATACTGCGCCCGTCGCGCCTTCCATCCACTTCATAAAGCTTGCATTCTTTAGTAGATTTTTAGCCGAGTTAAGCGCGCCAGCTAAACCACACTGCCAAACCATCGCAATAGCAAAGTGTACAGATGCCATCATCATTGATTGAAGCAAGGGTGAACCTTCTGGATTCACAAACTGTGGCAAGAAAGCCAAATAGAAGACCGCCGTTTTCGGGTTCAAGACGTTAGAAAGAAAGCCCTCTCTAAAAGAGCGCTTACCATTAAACACTTCGTGAATCTGCTCGGTCACGGTCAATCCATCTTTCAACGACATTAGCGCTTTTAAACTGCTCAAACCAAGCCAGATAAGATAAGCTGCGCCAATCATTTTTACGATTTGGAACAACTCTGCTGATTGCGCAAGAATCGCCGAGATACCAACCGCAGAAAAAAAAGCATGTACGAATAAGCCAAAGCAAATCCCTAGACTGGTTGTACATCCATCTTTTAGGCCCGAGCGGCTAGTGTTACGGATAACAAGTGCAGTATCTAAACCTGGCGTTAACGTTAAAATCGTAATGGCAATAATAAATGCCTCGAAATTCAAAATATCCATATTATCGTGATAATTAATTGTCAATCCTTCATCAATACCGCCAATCCACAAGATTCGCAAGCTTCTTTTTTAAGAGAGCTATACAACTGGGTGAGTTTATGGACAATGGGTTGGAGTTAATTGTTAATTATTAGTAAATTAACGCAGGTTGCTTAGTGCAACACCATATGAAGGACCCGTTATCGGGTGTTTAGGGAAAGAACAAAAGAATAAGAGTAGTCACATGAACGCATTTACAAAACTCGTTGAACATTCCAAAAAAGTGGCAAATTTTGAGCATCTATCTGCCATCATAGATTGGGATCAAGCAGCGGTCATGCCACCTGGTGGCGCTGAAGCACGCTCGAATGCCACGGCAGAGCTTGATGTACATATCCATTCTTTAATGACTCAACCGCACTTGGGAGAGCTTTTCGCTCAGGCAGAAGAAGAGACGCTGTCTACAAAAGAAAAATCTATCCTAAGAGAAATGAAGCGTGGGTGGCAGCAAGCTAACTTACTACCAGAATCATTAGTTCAAGCTCAATCTCTTGCTGGCTCCAAATGTGAACATGCATGGCGTACACAACGTGGAGAAAATGACTGGGCTGGTTTTGAAAAGAACTGGGCTGAAGTAGTAAAGCTATCGCAGGAAGAAGCGCAAATTAGAGCCGAAGCAAATGGCACGACTCCTTATGATGCCATGCTCGATGTTTATGAACCTGGCACAACGTCTGCGTCGTTAGACATTCTTTTTGCTGACGTGAAAACCTGGCTTCCTACTTTGATCGATGAAGCGCTTGAAAAACAACAATCAGACAACATCTTATTGCCAACTGCACACTACCCTGCGGAAAAGCAAAAAGCGCTCGGTTTGGAAGTCATGAAGCTACTTCAATTCGATTTTGAACACGGTCGACTTGATGAGAGTACCCACCCATTTTGTGGCGGTGTACCGACAGATGTACGTATTACGACACGTTATAATGAAAACGAGTTTGTCCAATCATTGATGGGGATTGTCCACGAAACTGGCCATGCTCGATACGAGCAAGGGCTACCAAAAGATTTATCAGGAACACCCGCGGGAGAAGCTCGCTCTATGGGTATTCATGAATCACAATCACTCTTCTTTGAAATGCAAATAGGACGAAGCAGCGCGTTTATCGATCACCTCGCTCGACTGGCTTCTAACCATTTTTCTGGTAGTGAATTCGAAAAAGACAATTTAGCCAAAATTTACACTCGCGTAGAAAAAGGCTTTATTCGCGTAGATGCTGACGAACTTACATATCCTGCTCACGTTATTCTTCGATATGAAATTGAGCGAGATCTCATGAACGGCGTCATCAAACATACAGATGTACCAGAACTCTGGAACGAAAAGATGAAAGCGTACTTGGGGCTATCAACCGAAGGAAACTTCAAAAATGGCTGTATGCAAGATATCCATTGGACGGACGGAAGTTTTGGCTATTTCCCGTCCTACACGCTCGGTGCGATGTACGCTGCACAATTTATGGCAGCAATGAAACAAACCGTCGATGTAGATGCGGTTATTCGTTCTGGCGACTTAGCTCCGATATTCAATTGGCTCTCGGAAAACATCTGGAGTAAAGGTAGCTTATTCACCACTGATGAGTTGGTAAAACAAGCCACGGGTGAAACACTGAATGCTAAACACTTTCAAGCTCACCTAAAAGAACGCTACTTATAAAGCGAAAAGAATAGAAAGTAAAAGCCCAAGGTTCGTATGTTCCTTGGGCTTTTTGTAGGCTCTCTATGTGTTATGCCAAGCTAGGGATGAGCCTAGGCTTGTACAAACAGTCCTCACCCTCTGGTCTAGTTTTAAACCGACGATGAAGCCACATATACTGGCTCGGACTTGCCATGATTGATGTTTCAACTATTTGATTCACGAATGCGGCGGCACGTTGATGATCCTCTTTCGGGAAACCTTCGACGGGCGCACTAATGGTTAGGGTATAGTGTCCGTCTTTTCCTCTTACCATCGTAAAAGGCACAATGGCGCAATCTGTAGAATCAACCAACAAACTTGTGCCTGTCGTAGTACAAGCATTTTTAACGGCAAATAACGGTGCAAATGTCGAGCGTCGGTTACCATAATCGTGGTCCGGTGCATACCAAACCCGCTCACCCGTTTTAAGTGCTTCAAGCATGGCTTTGACGTTTTTACGATCAATCAGTGTACGATTAGAGCGAGAGCGTCCCTTATACTGAAAATAATCAAAGCACGGATTATTGTTTGGGCGATAAACACCGGTTCCAGACTTTTTAATGCCAAAAGCTCGAGCACCTAACTCTAGATTCATTGAGTGTACGGCCAACATTAATGCACCTTTGCCTGACTTCTCTAAAGCCTCTAGATGCTCCATGCCTTTTATCGTGACGTGTTTGTTTACCCGTTTATCTGACCAAAACCATGCCATTGCGGTCTCAAAAAGTGCGATGCCAGTATTGTCGATGTTGTCTTTTAGAATTGCTTCGCGTTGGCATTCTTCCATATGAGGGAAGCAAAGCTCAAGATTGCGTCTGATCGTAACTTGACGTTTTCTCATGAGTCGCATAGCTAAACGACCAATGTTGCGTCCCAAAGCTAGTTGAACTTTAAAAGGAAGGAGGCTAAGTAAGTACATCACGCTAATGATAATTAACGTTCCCCAGTAACGAGGCAAAAGAAATTCGGCCTTGAATGCAGGCTTTTTGTATTTGTTCATGTAAGTATTGTCAGATGTGCCCATCTATAAGTGATAAAAACAATGATAATGGACTGCACTTTTATCATTGATAACGCTAATAACATAAATTAAAGCGCGCGGATTCTATGGTTCTTCGACACACTACACAATAAGAACTTTGCAGAAATATGTAGGGAATGAAAAAGCAGTAAAGATGAGTCGCCACGTTAACATCTATCGGAGTGATTTATCTACTGCCCTTTCCTAAAGTTTGAAGAAACATAACTTTGTATTTTCAATGCGCTAAATAATGCCTGTTTTTCAATCACATAATGCGACCGTGATGAATGCAACAATAAGACATCATATCAATACTCGCCATTAGCGATTGAATTTGCACTAAAAAGCCGCAGCAATTTCTCGCTGCGGCTTCTTATTCACTTAACAAGTAGAGTGGCGTTATTCGTACCCTACTGTTTTGGATAATAAATTTACGATCAACACACCAGCGATGATAAACCCAATACCAACTAGGGCTGGTAAGTCTAGACGCTGTCCGTAAACAAAGTAACCAACCGTCGCAACCAAAACGATCCCAGCACCACTCCATATGGCATAAACAACCCCGACAGGCATTGTTTGCACTGTGACGGAAAGCAAGAAGAAAGCGATGCCGTAACCAATCAAAACGACTGTGCTCGGCATTACTTTCGTAAATTGCTCTGTTTTGGGAATATAAGAAGTGGCAATCACTTCACATACAATCGCTATCGACAGCGCCAACATTGGTGGCATAGAGACAAGCATTTTGAACATAAGGCATTAACGCTCAACAGAAATGTAACCGACAACATGTCCGGATAATTAGGCCGCGCATTATACCCAACTCATCTCACGATGGAATACCACTAACGATGTTTACACACCATCACTTTCGCTTACTTTTTGATGACCAGGTGAAAGGCTGACGTTTTGGTGCTGACGAGAAATTTCAAAGTAGATATGCATATCAATCGGCTCAGGTGTATTGAGTAGCATCTTACCTACTTCACGTTGGAAATGACCATAATTACCTAGCTCATCCGTTAGTTCTAGGAGCTCGTAAGAGGCTTCATCGGCAAACATTCCATACGCATACTGATAATGACTGATATCCTTGCTCTTATCATAACCCAGCTTTTGAAGAGCTTGATCAATCTCTTCCGGCGTATAAATGTCTTTATCACCAAACGAATGCAGTAGCACGCAAGGAACTTCTTGAGCGATGCCCTGAATCTTTGTCTTTCTCTTGAAAATACCGAACATAATGTCCTCCACTGACGATGTTTCCAAATATGCACATTAATGCAAAATGGTGAGCTGATTGTTTTTAGTATGGCTCATTAATTTGAGACTTCCTTACTACGAAGTCACCTTCACATATTAACGTGATCGCATAATTACCAGCAAATAGTACACACTGCGTTTCAAACCTATCTCATCAGAAACTCTGCTTTAGTCACAATTGTGTGACAACCCCGAGTACGGTTTACCATAATGTAAAGAGTAGATTGAAAAGTCGGATTTCGTATCGACATCTAAACTTAATTAAGTTAGCTTTAGAAGTATAGACGTCTAGATTGACTATACTTAGGGAGAGAAAGTCGTGCCAATTAGAATTCCAGATCAATTACCAGCTACCGATGTATTAAGGACAGAAAACATCTTCGTGATGAGTGAAACGCGTGCAGCGAGTCAGGAAATACGTCCTTTAAGAGTACTGATCCTTAATCTGATGCCAAAAAAAATAGAGACTGAAACTCAGTTTCTGCGTCTACTCTCAAACAGCCCACTACAGGTTAACGTCGAATTACTGCGCATTGATAACCGCCCGAGTAAAAATACGCCAACTGAACATTTAGACACGTTTTATCGCCAATTTGAAATGGTGCGAGATAAAAACTTCGATGGCATGATCATTACTGGGGCTCCATTAGGTTTGGTGCAATTTGAAGATGTCATTTATTGGGATCATCTCAAAACCATCATGGAGTGGGCAAAAGATCATGTGACATCCACTCTTTATGTTTGCTGGGCTGCGCAAGCAGGGTTAAAGCTACTCTACGATCTACCTAAAAAAACGCGTAAAGAAAAACTTTCAGGCGTGTATCATCATCAAATCCATCATCAATTTCACCCTATCTTACGCGGATTTGATGACACGTTTTTGGCTCCTCACTCGCGTTACGCAGATTTTTCGCCTCACTTTCTAGAAGAGCATACTGACTTAGACATTTTAGCGACATCGGATGTCGCAGGTGTGTACTTGGCCACCACAAAAGACAAACGCAATGTCTTTGTCACAGGACACCCTGAGTATGATTCTCACACCTTACATAATGAATATATCCGAGATTTAAGCGAAGGTATGGAGCCCGCTATTCCTGTCAACTATTACCCAAACAACAACCCAGATAACCCACCAATTGCAAGCTGGAGAAGCCATGGACACCTCCTCTTTTTAAACTGGCTGAACTACTGTGTTTATCAGCAAACACCGTACGATCTCGATCACTTCAGTGAAGATGCTTTCACTAAAGACGATTAGCTTCAAAATAAGCAAACAAAGCACTCATCATTACCGAAATGTAATATGTGAACCAAGCCGCCATATGGCGGCTTTTTCATAACAGTTTGCAAACCTGATCGCATAGTGTTTTTTCCTCAATAGGTTTTTGCTAAGTAATTCATATCATGCAGAAAGATTCAGGGATGTAGGGATAAAGAATGAAAACAGCAAAGCTCGGTGCACTAATATTATTGTCTCAGTTTGCACTCGTGGGTTGCGTGACGGTGAAAGAAGATGGAAGCCCTGTCGTTAAAGCCGATCCTGTGGCAATGGCAGAATCACGTATCGCACTTGGCTTAGGTTATTTAGACGGCGGTAACATGATTCGCGCGCATGATAACTTACAACAAGCCTTAAACCACGCACCTCAATACTATCGCGCGCAATTATCTATGGCTCACTACTACGAAACGGTTGGTGAAGATATTAAAGCCGAACAGATGTATAAACGCTCTCTACGCCAACACACTAAAAACGGAAATGTGCTCAATAACTACGGTACTTTTCTTTGCAAGCGAGGTGACTTCGAAAAAGCCGATCAGATGTTTAATCGAGCCATTGAGCAGCCTTATTACTACCTTATTCCAGCAAGCTATGAGAATGCAGCTTTTTGTGCGCTAAAATCACAAGATAAAGACAAAGCGAGATACTACTTTACTAGAGCTATCGATCATGACCCTCATAGACCAAAATCGATTTTGCAACTCGCTAAAATAGAAATTGATAGCGGTGATTATACTGAAGCTAGAATTCGATTAATGAGATTCAATCAAATGTATGGCGTGAAGAAGCCCTCTTTGCAACTCATGATTCAACTTGAACGTGCAGCAGGCAATGAAGCTCTCGAGAAAAAGTATCAAAAACAATTGGAAAAATTTTCTTAGTACAAAATAGCGATACATAAGGCGCATTAGCTCACAGCCAATACAGCGCTTGACCAAGAATCCAGTGAATTCAGACTCACGGTGATACATTCATCCTGTACATAAACGTCAAATTCGGTACTATTTGAACGGAATAAGTGACCAAGTCACATTATAAAAAGTGCGCACACAACGAAATTTGTACATCATACTGTTTTTAAGATTGATTTCGGCACATTGATAAATACTAAATATTACTGACATGCACCAGAAGGAAGTTGAAGCCGGATGAAACCTGCCTGCACTCTGTTATTACTCACTTTGCTGAGTTCACCTTTTGTCGTCAGTGCACAAGAAAATATTGAGAAAACATTCACGTTTGGCATTGTGTCGAATAAAGCCCAAAGCAAAATCAAAAAAGCGACGCCCCTTACTCAGTATGTAACTGAAAATATGGCTGAATATGGTTACGCAAAAGGGGCGGTAAAGGTATTTAAAAATTATCGTCAGCTCGCGGTTGCGCTTGAAAATGGCACCGTTCAAATTGCAACGGCGACCCCTTTAATGCGATGACCTTAGAAAAGGAGTCTAATAGCCAAGTTCTTGCTATACGATGGAAAAAAGGCCTGCAAAAATATCATACGGTGTTCTTTACTAATAAAGAGAGTGGCATTGAGTCACTTTCTGACCTGCGATTACATTGCTGAATCACGGAGAAAAACTGCAATACCTTCCCTCTCCTGATGACAAACCGGCCAAAGACAGTATTGGTTATTTATTCCTTGATGAGCAACTCGCTCAGTCAAATGAAATCAACCTATCTGTATGGGTATATAAACAGAGAGTTGCGGCAGGAGCATTCAGTAACTTCAACTGGAACAATCCCAAAGATTTGCCAGAGAACATGAAAGACAAACTAGCGATTTTTTCTCGTTCTGTTGAAATACCCAGGGATTTGATTCTCGCTTCTCCAAGCATGAGCCTAGAGCAACAGCGTAAAATCACGTCCATACTGCTTGATATGGATACAACTCACGAAGGCTCTCTCGCACTTAAAAAGTTTCAGAACACCAAAAAATTCAGCGCACTTACTCCAGAAATGCGAGCCTCCTTAAGTACAGTGCGCAAGTCAGTTCACTTGTTACCGAAGGTGGATTGATGTTTCAAAAGCTCTCACTCGAAACCAAATACATTTGCTCGACAATGTTCGTTGTCTTGTTTGTTGTGGTGATAAATCTTGCGTTATACATGCACGGTTACGATGCGTATTCAAATAGCTTAACTCAACAAATCACGAACAACTCTCAAGAAAAAACCGAATCTTACGTTAAGCAAAAAGGGTTGGTTTATGCAGAGCTATTATCAAAACAGCTTTTTGATCCACTCTATACAGACAATATCAGTCAAGCGTATGAGCAAATTAAGGCAACATTGAGCCAGCCAGATGTCTCGAAAATACATGTTGTTGACAATGAAGGGCTAATCTTTCACGACGGCACTACTCAGCTAAGGATGTTTGCCCAACCTCATTACCGCTCTCCTTTTATTTTGAAAGCAATAGAAGAATCCAGAACTCTCGTTTCCTTTTCCAAGCATCAGTTGGAGATCGCAGCGCCGATTCAGCAATCAAATATTACTCTTGGGGCGGTGTATCTTGAGCTTAACTTGATACATCTACTGGAAGAGAAAGAACAGAACATTGAACAAGTCCAAGCGATTACCTCAAACGATAAACAGAAGATGTTTAACTTGCTGCTAACGATCAGTGGGATATCCGTTCTATTCGGTAGCATCATCGCTTATGCTTTGGGGCGGTCGTTAACTAAGCCACTCAAGCAACTAAAAGATCAATTTTCAGAGTCAAATACCCAAGCGCTGCCAGTCACCGACATACAAAGCAAAGATGAAGTGGGAGAACTTATTTCGGCGTACAACAAAATGTCAAACAAAGTGAACCGATACACCAGCCGAGTTGAGTTCATGGCGTACCACGATATTCTGACTTCCCTGCCAAACCGAGAAAAGTTACTCATTGATATTCAAACGCAAATAACTGACCACAAATCCCCCTCACTTGCGGTTGTGTTTATTGACTTGGATGACTTTAAGCACATTAACGATAACTACGGACATAACATTGGGGATAAATTGCTAGGCCATCTTGCTTCAGAGCTTCAAGGCCGTTTGCCGAGTTATTTTAAGCCGCTTTACCGCCTTTCTACCATCGTAAGTCGAGTAGGTGCGGATGAATTTGTACTGGCCTTTCCGTGCTCGGACAATCATGAAGCTAGAGAAAAAGCGAACGATATACATCGCCAACTACTCTCTCCCTTTAGTTTGGAAGAGAACGATATTCAAATTACGGCAAGCCTCGGAATTGCTGTGTATCCAGAATTTGGTTCAAACGCTGAGTCTCTTTTACAGCTTTCCTCTCTTGCGGCGCAGGAATCTAAAAGACGCGGTAAAGACATTATGACGATATACGATTCCACGTTTGATGAAACGATTAAACAACGTTTATACATAGAACGAGAACTGCGTCGTTCAGTACGTGACTTGTCTCAATTCGAGCTGTGGTATCAACCACAATTTGATCTAAAAACCTATCGCCTAATTGAGGTCGAAGCATTGGTTAGGTGGAATCATCCCGAGAAAGGCTATATCAGTCCAGAATCGTTTATCCCGATCGCAGAGCAAAGTGATTTAATATTGGAGCTTGGAGAACATATCATTGAGACGGCAGTTGCTCAGCGGGCAATGTGGGCAGAACATTTCGGTACTGATTTTCACATCGCATTAAACTTGTCCCCAAGACAAATCTATCGCCAAGATTTAAGTCAATTATTTTCTAAGTATTTACGACGACATGATGTCGCCCCTCAAACCATTCATGTTGAAGTGACAGAGTCACTTTTTATTGATGATACAGAGAAAGCTCAATATGTGCTTAAAAAACTACAAAGTATCGGAGTGGAAGTTTGGCTAGATGACTTTGGTACGGGGTATTCAGCCCTTGCCTACCTACAACATATGGCTTTTGACGGGCTCAAGATTGATCGTTCATTTATCGCTCAAATCCGAAAAAGCGATCAAGACGATTCATTAGTTCGCGCGATTGTATCCATGGCTCACAACCTAAGAATGAAAGTAGTAGCCGAAGGCGTAGAAACTCAAACTCAACTCACACGAATGGAGTCTCTCCACTGTGACGTCGTACAAGGCTTTTTCTTAGGTAGGCCTGTACCTGCTGAGGAATTGATTGCATTTGAATACCAACGAGGGAGTGGCGCTCAAAGCGTCAATCACTTTGCTTAGAACGCCGTTTTGTTAACTATTGCCGCTTAGCGCGTTAGTACTCGTAATGCAATATCGGTCACACTTCCCCCACCTCATTAATATGAATTTTCTCTTAAAATCTAACATCTGAGATAAATAAACTACACTTTTCATATCAACTTCTTGGATATGGAAATGCGCGTGGTAGGAATCTTTTCTTGGAACAACCTGTCGGTAAAACAAAAGCTATTTGGGTTGGTTTTGCTGCCAATTTTATTGTTGCTTGTCCTCGCGGGTAAACATGTACAAAGCCTTTCTATCCAGGCTCAGGAACTACAAAAAGCACAGTTATTCTCTGTCTACATCGACCGCGTATCTTCGCTTTATCACCTACCGAATAACCCTGATGTAATAGATAAGCAACTAAAAACTCAGCAGATATCTCAATTGTTACGCGACACTGCAGCACCAGTATTCGGTGAAAACGCTGAGATACTAAACCAGTTGACAAGCTTTGAGGAAGCAACCCTCTCGATGCTCTCTTCGCAAAATCAAGAAGAAAAGTTAGATGCGGCAGAGTGGCGCGCTGATACGTTCAAAGAAATCCTCATGAGCTTAGACAAAGTCTATTTTAGAAATGTGAGTTATGAAACAAACACTCACCTTTCTTCTTTGATGCAACTTGAATGGTTGATGTTTTGGTCTACTGAAGAGCATAGATTAAGCGAATATTTGATTCGATCTTCAGAGGAAAATAACGAGTACGACCTCACAACACAGGCTTCTATCCAATCTTTAATCCAGAACCAACAACTATTTCTAGAGCGTTTTGTGACGCTAAATGCCAACCAACAACAAGTAGATCTGCTCATTGAGACGTTTACGGGTGAAGTCTTTATCAAAAGCCAAGAGTTTCGTGCTTATTTATTGCAACCAGCTCAACTCAAATCATTAACCCCGGATGAGATTGATGCGGGGTTATCTGCACTCAACAAACGCTTATCGTTATTACAAAGTGTTGACGACAAAATGGAACAACAGCTGAGTGATGATATATCAAAGACAATCAACACGACGACACAGCACCGCTTTACCTTTATCGCAATGATGAGCCTTTTAACGCTGTTGGTCGTAAGTTTAACGCTAAGATTGGTGCGAAAAGTTACTGGAAACTTGAATCTAGTCCTCAAATTTCTCAGTAACGAAAGCAATGAACAAAGTAACACTGAAAATTCACCTCTTGCTCAACTAATAAAGGGTAAAGACGAGCTGAGTAAGTTTGCTCGAGAGGTAAAAAAGCTTAGTGATGAGCGGATGTTGTCCAGACTAAAGCTCACACAAGCTAAAGAAGATGCAGAACAAGCAAAAGATGATGCAATTAAGGCGAGTAAAGCCAAAAGTAGCTTTTTGGCCAACATGTCCCACGAGATCCGCACGCCGCTAAATGGCGTTATTGGCATCTCTGAAGTGTTATCCGATACTTCCCTGACTGCCACACAACGCGATTACGTCGACACGATTGAAACCTCCTCCCAACTGCTTTTGAGTTTAATTAATGACGTTCTAGACTTCTCAAAAATTGAATCTGGGATGTTGCTCATTAGCCCACATTCAACTTGTGTTCGAGAGTCTATCTATGACATTGCTTCTATCATTTCACCGAAAGCAAAGGAAAAAGGCATCGATGTGCAAGTCAACATTAGCCGTAACACGCCTTACCACGTAATGTTGGATGACCATCGTATACGCCAAGTTGTCATGAACTTCATGTCTAACGCGGTAAAATTTACCGAACAAGGCAGTGTAGAGCTATCGGTCATCACCCGCGAAATAAAAAATGGTGAAGCGGTCATCGAGTTTTCCGTTAAAGATTCTGGGATTGGTATTGATGCCCAGCAGCAAAAGAAAATATTTGCTCCATTTGCCCAAGAGGATAACTCTACTACCCGACAATTTGGGGGAACTGGACTTGGGCTTGCCATTAGCACGCAATTAGTTGAGCTAATGGGTGGAGAGATTCAACTTGAATCCGAGAAAGGTAAAGGCAGTCGCTTCTTCTTTGAACTAACTGCTCCTGTTGTGACGCAAGAGTTTAACGCTTATCACGCTCTGAATCACAACGACATATGGATTGTATGCAGCAGTACTCAACTAGAACAAAAACTGCGTAACGAGTTAAGTTTTTTCAACATCAATATAACGCAGTCAGTAGATACCTTAAGTGCGTTGCCAACGTGGATTGATAACGAGCGCGTTATCGTTATTCATGTAGAAGGATCACCAAATGCAGCGGCGATGCATATCGATGAGATAGAAAGCCTTTGTAAACGAAACATTCGTGTCTGCCTCATCAAGCACCTTCATAGCCCACAATTCGACTTTAGAAACAATATCAGCGCCTTGGTCACTCAGCCACTACTAGGGCAGCGCTTAATTAAAGCACTTGAAAGTTGTGCGGCAAATTTCTCGCACGCACAACAAGAGAGCACTTCAGCGCAACATGTTAAATCTCTGCCGAAAGTTTTGGTCGTTGATGACAATACGGTCAATCAAAAAATCGCGGGGCTACACGTCACAAAAGCTGGCTTCGACTTTGATGTCGCAGTAAACGGACAAGAAGCGGTTGAGAAATTTCAACAGAATCAGTACAGCCTAATTTTAATGGACTGCATGATGCCCGTAATGGATGGATTTGAAGCCACCCAAATAATTCGTCAAATAGAAGTAAAAGAAAAACGCGCTTTCAGAATTCCGATTATTGCTCTAACGGCAAGTGTGGTCGATGACGATATACAAAAATGCTTTGACGTTGGAATGGATGACTATGTGCCCAAACCGTTTAAAGCAGGGTTGCTTAAAGAGAAGTTAGATAAGGCAATAGGGTTACGCGTTTCCAACACGACGCCTGCTGAACCACACCAAGAGAACACCACCCCCGATAAAACTCATGAACTACCTGCAAGTTCTGAGCAACCAGAAGCAACGGTAACGCCTATTCGCTCCGAACGCATCTTGCTTGTCGAAGATAATAGAGTGAACCAGAAAGTGGCTTCTCTATTGCTATCTAAAGCAGGCTATCAATTCGAAGTCGCAGAAAACGGTCAAATTGCAGTCGAAATGTTCCAAAAAGATGGAAAGTTTGATGTTATTTTGATGGATTGCATGATGCCCATAATGGATGGGTTTGAAGCTTCTAGGCAAATTAGAGCTTATGAAGCGAGTAAAGGATTAGCTAAGACGCCCATTATCGCATTAACAGCAAGCGTCGTTGATGATGATATTCAACGCTGCTTTGATTCAGGAATGGATGCCTACGTACCAAAGCCTGTGCGCAAAGAAAAACTGTTGTATCAAATTGAACAAGCAATGTAGGTGGATTCTATGAGTAGAAATCATTCTCGCGTTGCTTTTCCTTTGCGTTACATAAAACGCTATCTGTTTATTCTGATTGCCCTTCTTTCATTAAATTGCCAAGCTCTCGCTGCAGAGAGCTACGCCGTTTTCTCATTTAATGACGAATTCTCTCCGCTCACTGTCAATAAAGCGCGAAAGTTGTACAGAGGGAAGACGCAACTTTTACAAGGCCAGCGAATTGAACTCTCTGACTGGCCTGCGACATCAACAGAAAGAGCTGAGTTCTATCGTTATCTTCTCAACAAAAATTTAGCGCAAATGAACGCGCATTGGGCAAGCTTGTCTTTTTCAGGTAAAGCTAGACCGCCAAAAGTGATTGCACGCTCCAGCATTGATGACCTCATAGCATGGATGCAAGAGAAGCCGAATAGAATTGGTTATGCCCCAACATCGAGCGTCCCTAGTAATGCTCATGTTTTATGTGTGGTTAGCTCGGAGAATTGATATGAAAAAATATTTAACCATGTTATCGCTGAGTATCGCGACCTTTCCGAGCTCAGCCACGATTGAACTAACAGAACAACTTTCTTTAAGTGGTTTTGGCTCTACTTCGTGGGCAAAATCCGATAACCCAACTACGGTACTAGTTAACCGCTTTATTGGCGATGAATCTTGTTTCGATTGCGATACCACTTTCGGCATGCAGCTCGATTATTTTCACAAGGCATTTCGGGCATCCGCACAAGTCGTAAAGCGCCCGCAAGACCATTGGAGCTCGCCTCAGCTCGAGTGGGCGTATTTGGCTTATACCTATAAAAACATAGAAATAAGAGGAGGACGCTTAAGACTGCCACTGTTTTTGATGTCTGAGTACAACTATGTCGGTCACGCTTTTACCCAAGCCCGCCCACCGAATGAGGTATATGACAGCATTCTAGGTATCACGGCTTATAACGGCCTATCTGCACGCTGGATTCATGACCTTAATGAGCAAGTCGTACTTACCGCCATGCCGTTTGTCGGGTTTAAAGACAATAGTGACGTAACCATCAATGAACGTACTGAATTGGAAATTGAGTCAAACAACACTGCAGGGATGAACTTAACGCTAAGCGGAGAGAGCTATCGTTGGAATTTTTCCTACCTCCACGGCGATTATGATCAAACAACGACGCTCTCTAACATTGAGCAGTCCACTCCCGGTGGCGGAACCACAATCATTGACCGTCTAGTTGAAACAGAAAAAAACAACACGATCGATCTGTTTTCTCTAGGGTTAAGATACGAGCTCGATAACATTGTGATTATGGCAGAAGGACAGACCAGCAATCTTTCCTCATCTTGGTACGCGACAACAAGTTATAATGTAAAAAAGTTGACTCCTTATATTGTTTACGGTCAGCAGTTTAATAGTCGGGATAAAAAAAGTGGAGACAGTTTCTTACTCGGATTGAGATACGACCTAGATTACAACGTTTCCCTAAACGCAGAATGGCAAAGGTTCAACGCCTACAATAATAGCTCTGGCGCGTTTTCATCAGCCCCAAAGGATGACAGTGCGAGCCTTTATACGCTAATGCTCAACTTCGTTTTTTAATGTTTCTTACAGTACCAATTTCCACAACGCTAGGGGCTGTTGCATTAAGAAGGCTTTTTGCAACACGTAACTAAACGCTAAACGACTGAAAGGGGTAAAATCGAACAGTTCAGATAGATAAGTGGCAATCCAAACATAGACAAAGGTTACTCTATTTCGGTTTGTTTTGATTGTCTTTTAACCGCTTTTCTTTGCGTCGCAGTGCCCGGAAAAACTTTGACTCTTCGTGGTACCAACCAAGGACACTAATTGGAAAGCCCACGAGCATCATAATAAAAACATCCGCAGGGAGTTGTTCCCAAATGTCGCTTAAAGAATGCAGCTCTCCAAAAATGAACAAACCGATGACTTTACCAAGCAGTAATGCACAACAAATCATAAAGAAGGACTTTAATATATAGTGCCATTTGCCTTTTTTACGCTCTTCTCTCCAATAGGCATACTTATATTGTCGATCGTACATTCATCCCCCTAAAGTAAACTTGCCGTAAGTTTAAGCATCTCGATAGCGTAAAGTGCGTTGGCACCTCTTTAATCATAGTGCGTATCTAAAGTGAATGCTTGTCGTGGCAATAAGAAGGAGATGTATTCTGTAGTAAGAGCTACATAATCTCTGAACGTTATATGTCTTGTGTAATTCGGATGATGCCTGATTTTGCTTATCGCTAGTGTTTTCTGAACACCCAAATCGGGCCGATGAGTAGAAACTGTAAATCCTCAAAAAACGACGGTTTTTTACCTTCAATCTTGTGACCGATAAATTGCAATATCCACAATACACCAAACAAGAGCATAGAAATATGCAGAACGGGCAACATCAATACCTCTAGAGACCAAATAAGGCCAATGCACGCTAATGTGTAGCCGATCATCATCATGAATACGCTCAGAGACAAACGAAAATAGAAAACCCAAGTGGGGATCACTGCTACCCAAACCCAATTAAGTTCGAAGCCTAATAATGAAATCTGGGGAATCGACCAAATAAGTCCAACCACAGAAATGTAGATACCTGGAACTGCGATTGTGTGAATCTTTTGGTTGATAGGGTTTTGGTGACTCTCCCCGTATTCTTTTAGCCATTCAGATAATGCTCGCATATCATTCCCCTTTTCCACCTTCTTATTCTTATATAGCCCGAGGATGAAAAAGGTGCGAATTTTTCCGTAAAGGCTACGAGCAACGAGCGACAAAACAACAGAGGCCAGTGCGTTGCCGATTACTCACCAAGCAACGCTCGTTGTGCTTTCGGCAGCTTGGCAACGACAAGAGCATAAGAGCGTTCACACAAGTCTTGAATCAACCCATCCTCGACATCACCGTTAAAATAAACCGTTATCCAATGACGCTTATTTAAGTGATAACCCGGGATAATGTCCGTAAACTGCGACGTTAAGACTTCTCCATCTTCTGGTTTTACTTTTACGCTGACATACTCCCGACCGTTTCTCTCTGCAATGATGGCAAACATCTTGCCTTTGATTTTGTAAACAACCGCTTCAGGCCCAAATGGGAAATCGCTTTCTGCACACATGAAGGTACTTAAGTATTGTTCTAGTTCTTTGCTTTTCATATCCCCTACCTCCTTCTGCGTTCTCATTCAAATTGTGGCAATAGCAATTTTAACGCCTGGTTAACCTGCGCTTTTTCATTGCCTTCTAAACCATGCAATAACGATTGCTGAACGTCTACATGCTCCAAAATTAGCTTGTCAATTAAGGTTAAGCCTTGCTCTGTTAGTTCAACGGTGACGCTACGTCGGTCTTCTTTACTATGGGTTCTGGTAATAAACCCTTTCTTCTCTAGTTTATCTAAGCGATTAGTCATCGCACCCGAAGTGAGCATCATCGACTCTATTAACGCTGAGGGAGTAAGACAATATGGTGAACCAGCTCGACGCAGTGTCGCTAACACATCAAATTCACCCATTTTCAGATCGTACTTCTTATGTAGCTCGGCGACCCTAGATTCCATGTGTTTTGCAATTCGCATTAGTCGACCCATTATTGCCATCGGTTCAGTGTCGAGGTCTGGCTTCTCCCTAGCCCACTGCTCTACCACTCTATCAATTGCATCCATTATTTCTCTCCAAACATCATATGTTTTTTATTTTAACATAAAGATACTTTACAAAAAGCCACCTTGCCGATATCGTTACATTTAATTATCTCTACATAAAGATATTTAACATGAACATTTTACTTGCGATGATTCCTGCCTTTTTTTGGGGGACGACTTACGCTGTTACTCAGTTTACTCTACCGGACTGGCCTCCCGTTTTACTTGGCGCTCTAAGGGCACTGCCTGCGGGTCTTTTGTTGCTGGCAATAAAGCCCTCGTTTCCAAAAAGAAGTGAGTGGAAGGTGCTGCTTGTTTTAGGAACCATCAACATCGCTTGCTTCTTTGGTCTCATTTTTGTCATGGCGTTGACGCTTCCTTCTGCCATCTCTGGTGTTGGTATGGTTTCGGTCCCCGTTTTTGCGATGCTGTTTGGTTGGGCGGTCTACAAACGTCAGCCTAGTGGCATTCAAGCGATAAGCGGCGCAACTTTGATTGCTTTAGCTTGGTTCTTATTTGATCCTAGCTCTATTTCTCTCGAACCCGTGGGCTTACTTGCGATGATCTCCGCCATTATGTGCATCGTGATAGGAAGTAGCGTAACAAAGTCACTAGGTACAAAAATGCACTGGTGGACAGTGCTAACATGGCAGCTCATTTTGGGTGGCGTGATTATGTCTATCGCAACAAGTGTGCTGGCGATAAACAATCCAGAGCCATATGTTACAGTCGTTCAGGACGTATCCATGACGAATATTCTAGGGTTACTGTGGGTAATTATTCTGAACACCGCATTAGGGTATGGCATGTATGTATGGTTATTACAGCGGATGTCGGTCGTAGATTTTACCTTTGGTGGTATTGCAAACCCAGTCGCAGGCATTGTTTCGGGCCTACTGCTATTGGGGGAAACGTTCACTCCTCTGCAATACAGCTTAATGCTGGGAATGATCGTAATGTCATTACTACCTCAGCTCATTACGTCAATCAAAACGAAAAGAGCCGCACTCTCCTCCTAAGTAACGTTAATTCCTAACACTCTAGGAGTAATGAGAGTGTTAGGAATCCTCAAGTGTGAGCCTACCAGCAGAAATCAGCGCTAACCTAGGAAACTGGCACCTTTAAAGCGGGATGTTATGACGTTATGGCTATTAAGCGCTTGCAAGGTTAGTCAGGGGCTCTGGTTTAGCGTAAACATAACCTTGAATAAGGTAAATCGCATGCTGAGCCAGATATTCGACTTGAGCCTGGCTCTCTACACCTTCTGCAATCATCTCACATTCCGCTTTGTTCGCTGCAGACACAATTGAGTCCAGCACTTTCAATTTTTGGTCGTCAGATCCTATTGGATCAATAAACATCTTATCCACTTTTAAACATCGGATGCCCAAATCTTGTAGGTAAGAAAAGCCACCATATCCGGTACCAAAATCGTCAATTTTGAACTTGTAGCCTTTATTCGTTAAATACAAAATCTCTTTTTTCGCGGCCTCAGTGTCTTTTACTGGTATTCTCTCGGTCAACTCAAAATGAATTCTATTCGAGATTGGCCAATTTAACTCCGACAGCAACTTCGTTAATACGCCTGACTCTAAATGGGAGGAAACAATATTGATGCTGACCCACGTATGCTCGGGTAAGTCACTTAAGTCTTGTATGATTTTACGAATAAGCTGATTGGTCATCGGGATAATCAGGCCACTTTCTTCTGCAGCACCAATAAACATATTTGGTGGCACCATTCCATCACGCCGCGACCATCGAATCAGTGCTTCGTATCCTACTGTCTTACCATCGCGACTATCGACAATCGCCTGGTAGTAAGGAATAAATTCTGCATTACTAATCCCATTTTCAATTAGACCAGTAATGGATTTTCTCAAGCTTTTACCAGATATGTATGCAAAGGCAGTCGCAAGACCAGCAAGCACACTTACAAGACCGCCCCACAAAAGTACTCTTTCCTGAGCATAATTTTTAAGTTTTTCACCGCTGTATATCTTTATGAGCATGTTGGCTTGAGACTCTCCTGAAAAGAAAAACTCTTTTGAGAGTGCGTTTTCTTCTCCTGCAATATTCGCTTTGCCACGGCTTATCGTTAAATCACCAAATATTGGTTCATCATACTTAAACTCTACAAATAGGCAGTCTTTGCAAGGCGTTTTTATTACCTCGTTAACCCAACTGTTATCAAGCACCCAGAAGACTTCAACGTGTTCATTATCATAAATGACCATCCACTCTATTTGGTCATTCTGTTGCGGCAAAATAAGTGATGCGAAAAAGTTTTCATCTATCTGAAATCGTTCACTACTAGATGGGCGAGACACTTCACTACCAACCGTGGAACACTTTTTACCGCCTTCTGTGGTCATCGCAATAAAACGAATGTAACGGTTATAAAAACGTGGGTCGCGTAAAGTTCTTACATCACTATCACTACAAGTAAAATCTAACTGAGCAATCTGCTTCACTATTGCTCCGTCCAAATAGGCAGACCTTTGATTTAAATAATCTACGTAAGCATCTATTTTCGACGCTTTTACCGAGTTGACGTAAAAGTTGGTTATCGAATGAAAGGCCACTACAAATATGGCGATGGGAACTAAGCCGAGTAAAGTGGCATACCTTGTATTCTTTGTTATCAAAGTTCGTCCTGCTAATCTGTCAAGCAACCTAAGTGGGATATGAATACTATCTCATTTTTATAGTCCAAAAAGTGAGGAATGACGCTCAATAAAATGATAGGCTCAAGTGGCTTTCAGATGTCGGGATTTAGAATGTGAGCACCAAACCACATTCGAGGGGAACAGAGTAGCGAATAAGTGGAAAGTAAGAACGAGCCCAACTGTTAAGTCATCCGTAATAAAAGTGACAACTTGGATCTTGAGCAATACTTTTTAGATAGGCAGCAGATACGCTAAAAAACAAAAAGGAAACGATTGATGCCAACCGCTTCCTTTATTTGTTATTGCTATTTAAAAGTGCGTGAATTACGCCACTTCAAGAATCACTTTTTCCAACTTATCTAGGCCTTCATTTAGCACGTCAGATTCGATGGTCAGTGGAGGTAACAGACGAATCACGTTCGCTTTTACTCCACAAGAAAGCAGGATAAGGCCGTTTTCTTGCGCTTTAGAAATCACCGCTTTGGTCATCTCTTGCAGTGGTTTGCCTGATTCTGGGTCAGTAAACTCAATCGCCATCATTGCACCCGTAGTACGGATTTCACCGATAGCAGGCACAGACTGTTGCAGCTTAGTCATTCGTGCATTGACCACTTCACCAATGCCCATCGCTTTAGTGCACAAGTTTTCTTCTTCGATGATTTTCAGCACTTCAAGACCAGCAACACAACCAAGTGGCGAGCCTGCATAAGTGCCACCTAAACCACCGGGTAGTGCAGAGTCCATCACATCCGCTTTCCCAACTACCGCTGAGATTGGGAAACCACCAGCAATGCCTTTCGCCATTGTCATTAGGTCTGGTTCAATGCCTAGGTACTCTGTTGCAAACATTTTACCGGTACGAGCAAAACCCGTTTGGATTTCATCGGCAATCAGCATGATACCGTGCTTGTCACACAGCTGACGCAAGCCTTGTGCAAACGCTTCAGGTGCTTTGTAGAAGCCGCCCTCACCTTGTACTGGCTCGAAGATGATCGCCGCAACACGTGATGGTTCAATATCACAAGCAAATAGATCGTCGATCGCTTGTAAGCTTTGCTCAACGCTGATGCCGTGAAACGCATTTGGGTAAGGCGCGTGGTAGATTTCGTTCGGGAAAGGACCAAAGCCCGCTTTGTACGGCGCAACTTTACCAGTTAACCCCATCGTCATGTTTGTGCGACCGTGAAAGCCTCCTTTAAACGCTATCACGCCGCTACGGCCTGTATGAGCGCGTGCCACTTTTACGGCATTTTCGACCGCCTCGGCGCCAGTGGTTAGAAAGATCGCTTTCTTCTTAGTCTCACCTGGTGCAAGTTCTGTCAGCTTTTCAGCCAGCTCTACGAATGACGCGTATGGCGTAACCATCGCACACGTGTGTGAGAAATTGTCCAGCTGAGCTTTTACCGCTTCGCTAATGCGCTTGTGAGAATGCCCGGTGTTAGTTACCGCGATGCCCGCTGCAAAGTCGATGTATTTATTGCCTTCAATATCCCATACGTAAGCGTTTTCTGCTTTCTCGACGTAAAGTGGGTACAGTGCGCCCATACCTTGAGCGATAACTTGGCTTCTTCTTGCGTGTAGTTGTTGGTTTGTCATTGTCTTGTCCTTAATTAGTTGCCGCCAAAGCAGAGATATTTCACGTCCATGTATTCATCGATACCTTGTTTTGCTCCTTCGCGTCCGATGCCGGACTGCTTAACACCACCGAAAGGAGCGACTTCAGTAGAAATCATGCCTTCGTTAATGCCGACCATGCCGTATTCGAGCGCTTCTGCGATTTTCCAAACACGGTGGATGTTTTGGCTGTAGAAGTACGACGCAAGACCGTAAATGGTGTCGTTCGCCATTTCGGTCAGCTGTGCGTCACTGTCAAAACGAATCACTGGCGCGACAGGGCCAAAGATTTCCTCAGAGACAATCTTCATGTCGTGAGTAACGTCTTTGAGAACCACTGGCTGCATAAATAGACCATCGAGCTTTTTAAGTTCTGAAACTGGCTTCGCGCCTTGCTCAATAGCACCGTCGATAAGCGCTTGAATGCCTTGCTTTGCCGATTCGCTGATCACAGGACCGATGTTCACGCCCTCTTCTAAGCCGTTACCGACTTTGAGTTGTTGAACCGCAGCGTCGAACTTAACAATGAACTCGTCATACACTTTGCTGTGTACGTAGAAACGGTTCGCACACACACACGTTTGACCTGCGTTACGGAATTTCGACGCCATCGCGCCCGCTACGGCTGCATCAATATCCGCATCATCGAATACGATAAATGGCGCGTTGCCACCTAACTCCATTGAGGTACGTTTTATGTCAGCCGCGCTTTGCTGCATCAGCACACTACCAACTTGGGTAGAGCCAGTGAAAGACAACTTACGAATCAACGGATGCGAAGTGAAAATAGCGCCTACCTGACGTGAATTTTCACCCAGAACCACTTGCAGCACATCGCGTGGGATGCCTGCTTGGTAGGCGAGCTCTGCAACCGCAAACGCAGACAGCGGCGTAGATTCAGATGGTTTTACGACAAAGCTACAGCCTGCCGCTAAAGCTGGCGCTGCTTTGCGCGTGATCATCGCGATTGGGAAGTTCCAAGGCGTAATCGCACAGGCAACTCCAATTGGCTGTTTGATGGTCACCAAACGCTTGTCTGCACTTGGCGCAGGAATCGTCTCACCGTAGGTACGTTTCGCTTCTTCAGCAAACCATTCGATAAAGCTCGCGCCGTAAAGAACTTCACCTTGAGCTTCAGCCAGCGGCTTACCTTGCTCTAACGTCATTAAGCGGCCAAGGTCGGCTTTGTTTTCTAACAGAAGTTGGAACCAACGATTGAGCATGCCAGCGCGAGTTTTTGCTGGCAGTGCCGCCCACTCTTTCTGCGCCACACTGGCACGTTCAATGCCATTTAAAATGTCGTTTTCGGTTGAGACTGGTGCGTACCCGAGGAGTTCTCCGGTCGCCGGATTAGTCACTGCAATGCCCTGTTGTGGATTCGCTACCATAAACGAAACAAGGCTTTGGTTTTGTATCTGTTGCATGGTCATTCCTTTTGACAACTCATCATCGCCGCTAAGCCAGCGGCGAGTTTATGTTTAAGCAGGGATCTGCTGCGTAATACAGTGAATGTTCCCTCCGCCGAGTAGAACCTCTCTCGACGGTATCGCGATGATTTGGTATTCCGGCATCGCGTTTTGCAAAATATCGATCGCCATAGCGTCGGTCTCTTCGTCCAGCATCGGCAAGAACACATGCTCGTTGACGATAAGAAAGTTCGCATAAGAGGCACTTAGGCGTTCGCCAGCTTGTCGACTCATTCCTGAACTGGCGTCAATGCCATTGGCTTCGCGCTCGCTGTAATGCAACGGACCCGGTAATGGCAAACGGACAATTTCAATCTCGCGTCCTTTCGCATCTTGCTGCGATTTCAGTACTTGTTCCGCTTGACGAGATAACGCGTATTGCGGATCGCTTGGGTCATCGGTCCAACTTAGTACCACTTTACCCGGTGCGATAACGTGCATCAGGTTGTCGATATGGCCGTCTGTTTCGTCATTGAATAAACCATTTGGCAACCAAATGACTTTTTCGATACCGAGGTACGCCTTTAACTGCTCTTCGATTTGCGCTTTGCTCAACTGCGGATTACGTCCTGGGCTGAGTAAGCACTCTTCTGTGGTGTAAAGCGTGCCTTCACCATCGGTGTGAATCGCCCCACCTTCAAGTACAAACGGAGCGCGGTAATGATCAATACCGATGATGTCGCACACCGAACCAGCGACAAGATCGTCCTGCTGCCAGTTGTCGTAAAGGCCGTTGTATTCGCCGCCCCACGCGTTGAATTGCCAACTAATCCCACGGCGCTCGCCCGCTTGGTTAACAAGCACGGTCGGCCCGATGTCTCGCATCCACGCATCGTTAAATGGGATTTCCACCAAACGTACATCTGAGTGAAGCATTTGACGCGCTCGGTCAAAGTTGTGCGAGCACACCGCCACACACACTTTGGTCACTTCCGCGATTAAGTTCGCGATTCTGGCGAAGGTTTCTTGCGCGGGTAATGCGTCATCACGCCAATTGTCTTTCCTTTCTGGCCACGCTAGCCAAACTTCACTAACCGGCTGAAACTCAGCCGGAAAATAGAAGCCATCTTGCGCTGGTGTTGTCGATAACTTCATTTTAACGCCTCTTTAAACGGCTAGTTTGCCAACGCTGGTGTAAAGGTCTGGACGACGGTCGCGGAACAAGCCCCACGCGTGACGCGCTTTCGCTGTCGTAGCTAGGTCGATTTCTGCGTAAATGATGGTTTCACCTTGACGCGGTGCTTCGGCAATTTTTGCACCAGTGTGGTCAGTGATAAAAGAAGAGCCGTAGAACGTCGTCTCGATACTCAAGAGCAAGCTTACGCTTACACTCAGTTCTGCGAGCACTTCACTCGTTGGTTCAAAACCCAAAAGCGCAGCATGCGTCAGCTCCATGTGGCAGGTGACAAGCTGTTTATCGATTACTGTGGGCTTCGGCTTCAGGTAGTCAATCCTGACACAGGCGAAGTACGAGAAGCAGAAGTGTTCGTGGCGACCTTGGGCGCGTCCAATTACACCTATGTTGAAGCCTTCTCAAGCCAAGGTAAGTCATACAGGTTAGAGGCGCGCCAATGCGTTAGAGCACCTCGGCGGCGTACCACAACACTTGGTTCCCGATAATCTGCGTAGCGCGGTCACCAAAGCTAACCAATATGAGCCAAGGCTTAACGAGAGTTATCAGAAACTGGCGAATCACTATCAAACTGCCGTAATGCCAGCTCGTCCCTGCAAACCAAAAGGCAAAGCGAAGGCCGAGAATGCCGAACTCTTAGTAGAGCGCTGGATCATGGTGCGGCTACGACACAAACCTTCCATACCTTCAAGGAACTGAATCTCGCCATCCGTCAGCTTATGAACGACTTAAACCAACGTGAGATGAAACAGTATGGTGCAAGTCGTAAAGCGTTGTTCGACAAACTCGATAAGCCTCCGTTCCCCCCCCCCCCACAAAAAATACAGCGTTACCTGTATACCTAAACCAAACGAGCCAAAGTCGGGCCTGATTATCACATCGAATATCGCCGCCACCACTACTCGTGCCACATCAACTTGTAGGTCACCATGTCGAACTGGAAGCCTACAACCGTCTCGTGCAGATCTACCATCAAGGTAACTTGGTCGCCCAGCATCCACTCAGCCAAAGAGAGCGCGGAAACAGCACCCAACCAGAGCACATGCCGAGTAATCATCAACATCAGAAGTGGTCGCTTGGACGCCTGCTCAACTAAGGGAGCCAATATCGGCCCAGCTATGCGAGAAGCCGTTAATAAGATGCTCAACTCCAAGCCTCATCCAGAGCAGTCGTATCGCTCCTGCCTTGAGCTGCTCAATCTGAACAAAGCGCATGGCGAATCGCGCTTAAAGCAAGCCTGTAACGATGCGCTGATGCTGACAAAACCGAACTACACCTTCATCAGCAATCTACTGAAAAATAATCGAGAAGGGCAACTAAGCAAAGACAAGGCGAGCACGCCGAACCTAGTTCATAGCAATGTCCGTGGCCCGAACTGTTATCACTAGGAGAAAAGACATGAACTCACTGAACGACCAAACCAAAACTCTCCGCCTGAGCCATGCTGTAAAATCGTTAGAGCAGTAACAGGAACAACTAAGCACCTACGCAGAGTTGGACTTCGAGGAAAGAATAAGCCTGCTTCTGGAAAGTGAAATCTTGAATCGTACTCAGACCAAAATCCAACGTCTAAAGCGACAAGCCAAGCTGAGAGTAGATGCGAAGCCAAGCCAACTCATCTACAAAGAAGGACGAAATCTCAATCGTCAACAGATAAGCGAACTTATGACGGGTAGTTATCTTTACAAGCATCAGAACATCTTGATCACAGGCCCAACAGGCGCAGGCAAAACCTATCTTGGCTGCGCACTGGCAACCAGTGCCTTCGACCAACAACAAACCGTCAGGTACTACCGATTAATTCGCTTGCTTGATGCTCTGACCGCAGAACGTCTAGATGGCAGCTATCAAAAACAACTCCAATCGAAGGCTAAGAAAGCCTTACTGATCCTTGACGACCGGGGGATGGAAAAACTGACTCAAGAGCATGCAGGCCATCTTCTGGAAGTATTCGAAGATCATTACCAAAACAGCAGC
Organism: Vibrio sp. 1401; assembly: GCF_033340295.1. Taxonomy (NCBI): domain Bacteria; kingdom Pseudomonadati; phylum Pseudomonadota; class Gammaproteobacteria; order Vibrionales; family Vibrionaceae; genus Vibrio; species Vibrio sp. 1401. The sequence continues at coordinate 592 of NZ_JAWOWF010000019.1, read as the reverse complement.
ACAATCGTCATTATTCAGTTACCTGTAAAAGAGTGGTACAACATGATCGGCAACGCAACCGTCGCAGACGCTCTCATGGATCGGCTGGTACATAATAGTCATCGAACAGAACTAGGAGGTGAGTCGATGAGAAAACTGGCGCAATCCGATCACTTAGAGTAAAAATAGGAAGAGAGAAAAACGGCAGGATCAGGTGATCGGAATAAAACGAAACAAGCGATCGCAATCACCGAAATACGCAAAACACTCGCAAATTTAGAATTTTGGCATGAAGGCTTGGAGTCCATTACCTAATGATTTAGCAAAACTAAGAGGAACTAATGCATATAAAACAAAGCGATAAGCTACAGAGAAGGAGCCTTTGACGCAAGGAATTAGAAGCAAAATTCACCCTGCGTATAACGCCGCATTAAGTGGTGAGCAACTCACCGCCTAACCCGAAATATAGTGCCATAAACACCGCACTAAAACTTTGAACTGAAACTGCCGAGCGTTGGGAATCCCTCTTAAATGCTTTGTATGGATAATAAGTACTCCAATCGGGTAAGGTGAGACCCAGACTTTAGCTGCAACTAAAGTTCTTCTATCTGGT